>DULZ01000007.1 GCA_012840125.1 Clostridia bacterium
CATTACCCGAAATCCTTTGCCTCGTTGAGGAAGCCCTGCAGGTAAAACCTGCAGGGCTCGTCCTTAGCACTATTTGGTATTGAGCACAGCCTCAACGATATCCTTGCCTACAGAATCCTCATACTCCTGCCAGACCGCTAACATCTTTTCCTGGAACTTGGCCTTTTCTTCGGGAGTGAGTTCGATGACTTCCATCCCTGCTTGTTTCATCTCTTCCAGGAATTCGCTCTCCTTGGCATTGATTTCTTTTCTTTGCCAAGCTTCAGCTTCTTTGGCCGCTTCAGCTATGATAGTTTGATACTCAGCCGGCAGCCGGTTCCACAAGTTATCGTTGATCAAGACCATAATACCTGCCCACTGGTGCCCGGTTAACGTGATGTACTTTTGCACTTCGTAGTAACGGTAAGCGTAAACGTTACCGACAGGATTATCCTGGCCGTCCACCGTACCCTGCTGGAGAGCGGTAAATACCTCGCTGAGGGCCATAGGACTAACTTGAACATCCAGCGCCCGGAAAGTGGCTACGTTAATCGGGCTGTCAGTCACTCTCAGTTTAAGGCCGGCCATATCCTCCGGGGTGCGAATCGGCTTCTTGGAGTTGGTAATGGTTCTAAAACCGCTTTCAAACATGGCCAGAGTCCGGATCCCGGTTTCCTTCAGTAAGCCTTCATAAAGCTGCTGGCCTACCGGGCCATCCGCTACTGCGTAAGCGTGCTCCTTGTCCCGGAAAATGAACGGGAAATAGAATATATCCAGCGGTTTATAGAATGGTGCCACGTTCGTGGTAGGAACAAGTGCCATATCAATGGTACCGAGCTGCAATCCTTCCGCCAGGTCCCTGGAGCTGCCCAGCGTATTGTTGGGGAAGATCTTGATGTCCACATTACCGTTTGTTCTTTCCCTCACCAAGTCTGCAAAGAGAACTGCTCCCTGGTGCAGCGGTTGTTTTTCATCATACGGGTGTCCCAGTTTGATGCTGAACTTCTGTGCCGGCTCTTGACCGTCGGGTTCACTGGCCGCAGGTTCGCTGCTGCCGCCACTACCACCACAGCCGACAATTCCCACCAACAATGCCGCCACCAGGATAACCACTAACCCAACAACCATCAGGCGCTTCTTCATAAATAACCCTCCTTTGTGAAATTAGTTAACCGGATGAGGATACGCCAAAGCCTTTAAACCATCCCCCCTTTTGTGGCCCAGGACAACTCAGCTCATTTCAACACATTCACCAACCACAAGCTGACGGGTGGATAATAGGTGATGATGAGCAGGTCAATAATAACCACCACGATGTAGGGCCAGATTCTGGCCATGATCTCTTCCAAGGAAATTTTGCTTATAGTGGCAGCGACAAAAAGGTCTACCCCCACGGGAGGAGTAATAGTACCTATACTCAAATTCACCACCATGATAATCCCGAAAAGCAACGGGTCAACTCCAAAACTCATGGCCGCGGGAAGTAGAATGGACGCAAACAGGGGTAAAGCGGCAGCAGCATTCATGAGACAGCCGACTACGAGCAGCACCATATTGACCAGGATAAGAAAAACCACCCCGCTGTCGGAAAAACCGGACATACTCGCAGCCAAAAGCTGGGGAATTTCATTAGCAGTAAGCACCCAGGCCAGGAACCCGGCGGTATTCATCACCAGCATAACCACAGCCGTGGATAAAGCAGAGTTGAAGAAGATTTTGGGTAACTCTTTCCACTGCAATTCCCGGTAGATAAAGAAACCGACGATGGCACCGTATACACAAGCTACGGCGGCTGCTTCCGTAGGGGTGAAAACCCCCCCGTAGATACCTCCTAATATAATCACCGGCATCAAAAGAGCCCAAATTGCATCTTTAAAGCTGTGCCATATCTCGGCAAAACCTGACCAGGGTTCCTGGGCGTATTCCTTGTCCTTGCATAACCACCAGTTTAGCAACATGAACGTTATACAGATTAGAATCCCCGGCAAGAAACCGGCGATAAAAAGGTCACCCACAGATACTCCGGCCATGACGCCGTAGAGGACCATCAGAATACTGGGAGGGATAATCATCCCGGTAACGCCGGCTGCGGCAATAGTGGCAGCCGTGTAACCCACCGGATAACCCTTATCCTTCATGGTAGGTATCATCACCGACCCAATAGCTGCCACCGTGGCAGCATTGGAACCGGATAGAGCAGCAAAGAAGGAAGATGCCAGGATGGCTATTCCCCCTAGGCCGCCCCGGAAGTGTCCCACCAGGGCCCCGGCGAATCTCACCAGTCTTTTCGAAACACCACCCTTAGTCATCAGCTCTCCGGCCAGCATAAAATACGGGATGGCCAGTAGAGGAAAAGAATCGTTACTGGTAAACATTCTCTGGGCCACCACAGTTAAGGGAATATTTCCCATGAACAGCAGACCTACAATGCCGGCCAGTCCTAACGCAACAGCAATCGGTACCCGGATGAACATTAACAGAAACATGGAACCGAAAACCAACAGGCTTAACATTCCGTCACCTCCCCTTGAGCCTTGCTACCTGCCAGCTTGGGGTTGATTTCACGGATTAGCTGCTCAACGGAGTATAAAAGCATGATGAAGGACCCAACGGGAATAGCCAGATAGACGGATCCCATGGGGATTTCCATGGCAGGGGAAGCCTGTTTCCAGGTGGCCCCAACTAATTCGCCGCCTTTGACCAAAACGATCAAAAAGAAAACAATACAGCAAAGGGCAGCAGCAATTAAGGCTATTCTTCTTGCTTTCTCCGGCATCCAGTTGACAATCAGTTCAATGGCCGCGTGGCTTTGCCTGCGCAGGCATACCGGAGAAGCCAAAAACACTCCCCAGATGAACATATAACGAGCTACTTCTTCGGTAAAGTACAAATAATTACCGAAGGCCACATACCTGCACAGAACTTGCATGGCGCCCATGATAATCATCACCGCAAAAGTGAGTACGGCCCCGAATGTGCAGATTTTCTCTAACCCGTCCAGGCATACTTTAAAATATCTCAAGCGAGCCCCTCCTCAGGAATCTCCTACTTGCCGGGTTGAACCCGGCAAGTAGGAGCAGGATGTGGATTCCTGTCTTACAAACTGCTTCGTACCCGGAAGTTACCTCATTAAATAAGGTATCTTCACATAAAGGGCTTCTTGCGGGCACTCCACCTCGCACGGCAGGCAAGACCAGCAGGTTCTAAATTTACCGTAAGGTTCGCCGCAGGAGAGACAGCGCTTTGCTTCCAGGAATGCCTGCTCTTTGGTGATGCCTTGTTCCAATTCCTTGAAACTGGCTCTTTCCGCTCCCGGCAGTTTGGGCGGCTGCAATCTCGGTATGGCTTTAGCTTTGGAAAAATCAACCTCAAAGTCCAGGTCACAGGAGGCCAACCGGTTACGGTCGAAAGCCAGGGGCAGGTCATTCAGATACCGGTCCACGGAAATGGCGGCTTCTCTCCCCATGGCCATAGCGTCAGCTACCGATTTGGGTCCGGCAATCACATCCCCGGCGGCAAATACTTTGTCCACGGAGGTTTGTTTGGTTACGGCATCAGCCAGCACGAACCCGTTTTTCACGACAATGTCACCTAAATCCAGTGCTGTGTCCATGGCTTGTCCAACGGCTACCACCACCAAATCGGCGTCGAACACTTGTTTTTCTCCCGGAGAGAACTTGGGATTAAATTGGCCGTCCTCATCAAGAACGGCAAAGCAACGCTGGAATTCTACCGACTTGACGTAACCGTCCTCCACCACAAAGCTGGTAGGACCCCAACCGTTTTCAATGATAATGCCTTCTTCCAATGCATCGGCAACTTCCCATGGATAGGCCGGCATGCTTCCGCGGTCCTCCAAGCACACTACCCTGACCTCTTTGGCACCCAGCCGGTAGGCAGTTTGCGCCACATCGATAGCTGTGTTACCACCGCCGATGACCAGTACGGTCTTGTCTTTGGTGGAGTTTGGCGTGTTGTCCTTGGCTTGCTTTAGGTAATCCAATGCCGCATAGACATTGACGGCCTCTTCTCCCGGCAAGCCTAATTTCTTAGAAACCGGTATCCCCGTCGCCAGGATTACGGCCTGGTGCTGCTCCAGAATCTCCTCTAGGCTTACATCTTGGCCAACTCTGGTGTTGTACCGGACTTCCACACCCATCTCAGCCAAGACACTTGTTTCTTTAAGCACCACTTCTCCCGGCAGGCGGAATTCGGGTATGCAGCTGGTCAACATGCCTCCTAACCGGCTGCCCGCCTCATAAATAGTCACTTGATAGCCTTTTTTCCTTAAGGTGTATGCTGCCATCATCCCGGCCGGCCCGCCGCCAATGACGGCCACCTTCTCCGGTCGTTCTTTTTCCGGCAGGGCCTGCTCGATGTCCAGCCTGTAGTTATCTGCCAGGTACCTCTTCAGTACTCTTAAGGAGACCCCGCTGCCGTCCACCTTATTCCGGTGACATTCCGTTTCACAGGGATGATGGCAAACCCGGCCCAGAATACCGGGGAAAGGCAAATCCTCTCCGATTACTTCCAACGCTTTGGCCTCTTCTCCCCTGGCGATCAGTTGGGCATAGCCTTGACAATTCAAACCCAAGGGACAAACCTGCCGGCAAGGGGCCAGCTTCATTCTCAGGTTATCGACTATACACACTTCCACACACTTACCGCAAAAGATGCATTTTTCTTTATCAACGATAATATTCTGTGCCAGTGCCTCAAGGATATTAGTCATGTACTGATACCCTCCCTTTGAAGTTCTCATCTATGTTCAGTACCTTTTGGGGGTCGCGAAGGGTAACCACCGGTTTATTTGTACTAGCGTCCTTTTTCACTATCAGCAGTTTAAGATAGTTCTCGTCGTCTCTTTGCGGGTAGTCAGAGCGGTAATGCCAGAATCCCCACCTGCTTTCTTTCCTTTCCCGGGAGGCCGTCGCCGACAGGATGCCGCAGGAAATAATGTTTTCCACTTCCAGGGCTTTGACCAGGTCGTGTACCCTGTTGATCCTCACCTTTTCAAATAGTTCTTTCTCCATCACTTCCATGGTTTCAAGGCCGCGCCTGAGTTTATAATCATTCTTAGGAGGCGCTATGAATTCCTGGATCAACCTGCGGGTCTTATATTCGAACTCCTCAATGGATACTTCCCCACTGGCATCCTGCCAGCGGTTGACTTTATCCTTGATGGCTTCCACAAAGGGAGCTGCATCGGCCCGGTCTTCGCCGACGGATTTGGCATACTCGGTAGCGGATTCCGCCGCGATTTCGCCGAATATAAAGGCACCGCTCAAGTGGCCCCTACCGACGCTGGACACGTCCCCGGCAGCATACAGGCCCGGCAGGGATGCTCTGGCCTGCTCATCCACCACGATACCGGTGATACCATGACCACCGCACAGGTAAGTTTCCGTAGGCCCTAGTTCAATGTCCTTGCTTCTAAAGTTGATGCCCCGGCCTTCAAAGAAGCGCTGGCAGGCAGGTTTTTCCGTGGTGAACAAGATGTCTTCGATACTCTTGATCTTCTCCTCGGGCAGGTGGCTCATCCTAATCCTGACATAGCCACGACCGTTCACGTGCTCATTGATGATGGATTTGTTGGAAGGATGACCGTGATCCAGCCTTTCATCAAATGCGTTCAGCAGTTGAGCGCCCCGGGTCAGGGTGATGTACAAAAGAGGCGAACTGATGTCTTTGATGATATAGTAATTCATAGTATATTCCAAGCCCGTTAATTCCGCCCCGGCCCGGTAAGCCATGGTATAGCCGTCCCCTGTATTGGAGGGACAATCATAAACCCCATAGAGATAACCGTTCATGGGCAGCCCAAACCGGGCGCAGCCGCCGGAGGTCATAATTACCGCTTTGGCATGACAGACGATTAATTCCCCGGTCCTAACATTCAGGCCTACCGCCCCGGCCACCCGGCCGTTGTCCACAATTAAATCCAAGGCCATGGTCCGGTTGAGCACAATACAATCAGTCTTTTCCAGTCTTTCGTAAAGAATGGTTTTTAAATTCGGCTCCTTCATGGTGACGGTGTAGCCTTTATTGGGATGAGCCTTCACTATTTCATATTTGCCGTCATATTTGGGAAAATGAACTCCCCAGGAAATGAGTTTCTGCATAATGGGCCAGCTTCTCTTCGCCATCTCATAACTAGGCCCTTCATCGAGAATTCCTTCACAACCCTGGACGGCATCCACCACATAGTCTTCCGGGGTAGCCTCGCCGGGCACCGTAACAATATTCAAGGCATCCATGCCTCTTGGAATACTGCCGCCGTACTTCATGTGGCTTTTCTCGAACACTACAACTCTTTGATCAGGATTCATTTCTTTTGCCCGCAGGGCAGCCATGATCCCGCCGCTGCCGCCACCGATAATGAGAATATCGGTAGAGATGACACTTGTTTTCAATTCACCATTCCTCCTTTTAAGATGGTTTTGCTGGACAGTTGCCGCGAAGTGCCGGCCCCTCATGCTGGATGGAAATTACAACTGGCCCTTAACTCTTGCTTGGGCTAGACAATTCGTGATTTTTTTCTCTTTCCCTTTGCGGGATTTTTACTTAAAATTGTGTATTTTTGATTTCATCATTTGCAGGTGGGCAGGCACCGGTCTAAACCCAGCCGCAGCATCCTGCCGGCACCCGGTAAATAAAAGGCAGGAGAAGGGTTGTCAATGGATCGCCCGGCAGGAACTACGGCCGGCATAGCTTGGCGCTATCACGGCAAAAGACAAGGCGGCAGGGTGCCTGCCGCCGTCCCGTTTGACGAAAAGCCAACAAAAAAAGCAGCATCATGTGCTGCTTGTCCATGGTTTAGCCACGGTTTTCTCTTTGGATGGTTTCTTTCAAGAGCGCCAGTTCCCTTTCGATTTTCTTTTGCCGGCTGCTCAAGGTAAGAGTGTAGCCAAAGATAAATAACCACACGGCTGTATAAGCTGCCCAAACATACGTCATTCCTACCCCTCCTAATCCAGCCGCTCGCGCACGGCACGCTTCAGGTCCTCCAGTTCCTGGCGGCTGTTTTCAATGTATAGAGCCTTTTGCATCAAGTAAAGATACAAAGCGGTAAAGGCAAAAACCGTCACAATCAGGGCATGCAGCATCATGGGGTGCAGACCGCCACCCCCAGAGCCGAAAATCATGGGATGATTCAAGCGCCAGATATGGATGGATAAGTACACAATGGGAATATTGCAAAAGCCGATAATGCCGAAGACAGCGCCCAAGGTGGCTTTCCGGTGATTCTCCGCCACGGCCCCTCGCACCAGGAAATAGGCGATGTAGATAAACCACAGCACTAGGGTGCTGGTCAGCCTGGGCTCCCAGGTCCACCAGGTATTCCAGGCACTTTTGGCCCAAATAGGTCCCGTAACTAACACCAGCGTAGTGAACAAGACGCCTATTTCCGCGCTGGCCCGGCCCAGCCGGTCCCATTTCAGGTCTTTAGTCTTCAAGTAGAGAACACAGGCCACAAAGACCACCACGAAGGCTAAAGCGGCATTCCAGGCCGTGCCTACATGGAAATAGAAAATTTTTTGCACTTCCCGCATTACTTTTTCCAAAGGGGCGTAGATAAAGACCATGTACAGCGAGGCCAGCATTAAGACGCAAGCCACCGCCGCGGTGACATGGTGAAGGGTTTTACCTCTGGGTTCCAAAGCTACACCTCCAATACAAATTCAAATAAAAGAAAGGGCACTACCAGAAAGACCAGGTCATAGACTCCCAGGAGCCGGAGCCAAACCAGGACCTCACTTACTCCGGCGCCGCCGGACAAGATCAGGCCGGTCGCCTTCACGCTGGAAATCAACACGGGCACGATAATGGGAAACAAAATCAACGGCAGCAAGAGTTCACTGCTCCGGGAATTGGCTGCCAGTGCCGCGAGCAGAGTGCCCACACTGGCAAAGCCCAAAGTACCCAATAAGATCACCAGGATGAGCAGGGCCAGGGAACCCTGCAGCCGGAAATCAAATAATACAAAAAACAACGGCAGGGCAATTAACTCCATCACGCCCATGAGAAACATGGTGCCCAGGACTTTGCCGAAATAAATGGCCGTCGGATCCATGGGCGCCAGGATCAATCCCGTCAGGCAGTCCTGCTGCTTTTCCGACAGGAAAGCTCGATTAAGCCCCAAAATACCGGCAAAGGTAAAAGCCACCCAGGTCATGCCCGGGAATACTGCTCTCGTGATGTCCCTGGTCGGCTGGAAGGCAAACGCAAACATCACCACCACCATGATGGCAAAGATCAGCATGGAGCTGATGGTTTGCTTGGAACGCCATTCCAGCAGCAGATCCTTGCAGAAGATGTGCCAGGCATGGCGGATAATCATGCTTGCACACCCCCTACGTACCGGCGGTAGAGTTCTTTAAACTGGGCCCCAGTGAGGCCGCCGGTTTGGGTGCTGTACACCAACCGCCCCTTGTTGAGAATCAGAACCCGCTGGCTTAACTCCAAACCCTGCTCATAATTATGGGTCACCATGAAGATGGTCCGCCGGTGGTCCGCCAGGCGGCGCAGCACACCGTTTAGAATATCAATGGCATGCTGGTCTAAACCCGTATAAGGTTCATCCAAGAACAGCAACACCGGTTCATGCAGGATGGCCCTGGCGATGGCCAGCCGCTGCTGCATCCCCCGGGAAAAAGTCCGCACCGGGTCATGCAAGACGTAATGCAGCCCTACTTCATCCAGCACCGCCTCAATCCGGGCCGGCAGGTTGGGCACCCCATAGAGTTTCCCGTAAAAAGCCAGATTCTCATAAGCGGACAGGTTGTCATACAAGAAGGTGTTATGGGAGATGACTCCCATCTTCTGTCTTAGTTTTCTTTCGGCTTCACCGGCATCTTTACCGTCAATGTAGACCTTACCCTTGGAAGGCTTTAACACCAGGGACAGGATTTTCAGCAGGGTCGTCTTGCCGGCGCCGTTAGGTCCCAGCACCGTGACAAATTCTCCCGGCTGGATAGCCAGGTTAATATCTTTAAGAATAAACCGGCCGGCGATTTCCTTGGAGACATTTTCTGCCCGGATGATGGGAGATACCCCCCTCTATTCGGTAAACTGCTTTAATTTGGCTTTCACTTCTAATAATTTCTTTTTATACAACTCCAACTGCTGGGCATAATCCTCGTCATCAATGGTTCCTTCCGCCTTTTTCTTCTCCAGTTCCAACAGCTTCTCTTTCAGGAATTTCTCCCTCACCAAGTACCTTTGGAATACTTCCTCTTCCCTTTCCGCCTCTGTCTTGGCCCGCACCGCCTCTTTACGCCGTTTCACCAGGTACCATACCAGAAGCCCCACCGGTACGCCGATCACCACTACCATAAATAAGTGAGGCTCTATACCGCTGAAAGCGGATTCTTCCCACCGCTGTACATGACCGGCCGGATGAAAAGGAGGCACGCTTTCCCGTTCCACGGTGCCGGGCACGTTTTCACCGCCCATGGTGTCGGGCACCACTGTCATCTTCAGGGTGTCTCCTGCACTGAAGGCCCCGGCATAAATCACCAGGGACGTTTCCCCCATGGGCATGACGCCCTGGTTCTCCAGCTGGTCACTGACAATTCGCAACTGCCCGGCAGGCACCATAACAAAGAAAGTGGGGGTATCATAAAAAAAGTCCCTCTCCCAGAAAAAATGAGGTATGCCCCCGGCGGTTTCGATGTAGTAATCAAAATTCACACTCTGTCCCCCGCCGCCGGCAGCCGTTTCCAGGTGGAGAATGAGTTTTCCTTCTTCCACCTCCACTTGTGTTTCTTCCATACCTTCTCCCGGTTGTACGTCCACGGCATTGGCGGGCAGGGGCAACACCAGGGAACCTTCGCCGGCCGCTTCCAGCATATAACGTTCCCTGACCAGCAAATCCCCTGCCTGGGTCAGGCTGAGGGTCAAATGGTTAACCTCCACCTGCACCTCAGCCCCACTCACCGCTGCCCCGCTCAGCAGCCAGCACAAGGCTGCCAGTAAACCGATCACTTTGCTGATATTTTTCATACCTTCACCCCTGGTATCCTAGCAATCCTATTCCTGCCTGGCTTTGCGGCGAATCTCCGCTAGTTCCCGCTCCAGTTCCTTCTCTAACTCTTGCTCAATTTGAGAGTTCATGTTACCCTGCCGCTTCTTACTTACCGCTTTCTCTTCTTGCTGCAGCAGCTCCACCGCTTTCGGCTGCAGCATTTGCTTCAGCTCCAGGTAATCGCTCTCACTCATCTTACCCATTTTGTAATCAAATTCGATTTCAGCCAGGGCCGTGAAAACCGCTCTCTTTTCCGTATCCTCATCGGAACTGCCGGTGATTTCCAACACCGGATCCCAATCCAGGGCCATCTCATCTTCCTTGCGGAATAAAGGAGAAGCCACCAGGTACACGGTCATCGCCAGCAAGATACCCACAGCAACAACGGTAATTGGGTCCATCTCTCATCCTCCTAGCACACTAAGAATCCGGTCTGCCAACCTAAGCACGAGCGCTCAACCTGGGCCCCAGGCCGCTGCCTTTCCCGGGCCAGACTGCAAAGATGGTTCCTAACACCAAGAGATGACCCCCAATCCACATCCAGGCCATTAACGGGTTCACATCGACTTTGAAAGTGGCTTCCTGTCCTCCCTGATCCCAGGCTGACAGGATCACATACAGGTCTTCTTTTAAACTGCCTAAAATGCTGACCTCGGTGGAAGGCTGATCCCAGTTACTATAGAAAACTTTCTCCGGCGTTACCCGGCCGTAGAATTTACCGTCCTTAGTGACAGGCATGTCCGCAAAAACAATGGCCTTACTGCCTTCCTGTCTTTCCCGCAGCCCCTCGTAAGTAAGGGTATACCCTTTGACCTCAATGGTCTCACCGATTTTGACCGTTTTGGTCACTTCCGTTTGGTAGCCCATGGTGCCCACGATGGCCAGGGAAATCAGCACCACCCCTAAATGCACCAGATAGCCGCCGTACCGCCGCCGGTTCTTAGACAGGAGCCGCCACAAGGCGGTGAGCCATCCTTCCTGGGTTAGCTGGTGTCTCACCCGCACCCCCACCGCAATTTCCTTCAGGTGCGTAAGCCCGACAAAAGTCAGCACGCCAAAAGCCAGCGGCTGCCACAGGCTCCGGTCGCCGCTGGCAATATAGATCCAGGCGGCTACAGGAATAGAAATCACAAAGGGCCACAAACAACTCCCCAAAGTTTTGGTAAGATTCGCTTTGCGCCAGGCGATCAAAGGGCAGATACCCATTAAAAGCATCATCGCCAGCAAGATGGGTCCCGCCACCTGGTTGAAGAAGGGAGGCCCTACCGTTACCTTCACCCCGCGCACGATTTGGGAAACCAAGGGGAAAATGGTGCCCCAGAAGACGGCAAAGGCGGCTCCCACCAGCAGCAGGTTATTCAACAGGAAGCTGCTTTCCCGGGAAACATAGCTCTCAAACTCCCGGCCGTCTTTCAAGGTATCCATCCTGGCAAACAGCAGCCCAAAAGAAGCCAAAGTCATGAAAGCCAGGAAGCTTAAGAAAACGTTCCCCAAATCGGAAGCACCGAAGGCATGCACCGAGGTCATCACCCCGCTGCGCACCAGGTAAGTGCCAAAGATAGTGAGGAGGTAGGTAATGATAATTAAAACCATATTCCAGACCTTAAACATATCCTTCCGCTCTTGAATCATCACCGAGTGAATGAAAGCGGTAGCGGTCAACCAGGGTATAAAGGAGGCGTTCTCCACCGGGTCCCAGGCCCAGAAACCGCCCCAGCCGAGCTCCACATAGGCCCACTGGGCGCCGTAGAGATTGCCCAGTGACAGGAACATCCAGGCAATCACCGACCAGCGGCGGGTGGCTTTGATCCACTCATCCCCGGTCTGCCTGGTGAACAAAGCGGCCATGGCAAAAGCAAAAGGCACGGCAAAACCCACATAACCCAGGAAAATGGTAATGGGATGGATCACCATGCCCGGGTTCTGCAGCATGGGGTTAAGACCATACCCGTCAGTAACCGGGACGGGAGTACGTTCAAAAGGATTAGCCAAAAAGATGAGGGTAAACAAAAAGAAGACGCTGTTCACCAGCAGCACTACATTCACATAGGGAATGGTCTTGTCGTGGCGATGCTGTTTGGAGTAAGCCACGATGGCACTATAGATGGTCAATACCAGCGCCCACAACAATAAGGACCCGGCATTGCCCGCCCAGAAAGCGGAGAACTTATAAAACAAGGGCAAATCCCTGCTTGTATATTGATACACATACAGGACCGAAAAATCCCCTTTAAGGAGCAAGTTCACCAGCGCCAGGGAAGCTACGCTGACCAGGATGGCTACCGCCAGGATCCCGCCCTTGGCACTCTCCCCTAATCTCTTGTCGTTGGACCGGATGGCAAAAATCTGTACCACCAGCGAGTAGACCGCCGTCGCCAGAGCCAAGATGAGAGCAAAATAACCTAAATCAGCCATGATATCCTCCCGCTATTACCATGATAGTGAATCCCACAGACTACTCCTCAGCCGCTTCATACTTACTGGGACATCTCGTTTCCACGGTATCGGCCACAAACACGCCGGCGCCATGGTCATATCTTCCCCTTAGGATCGCCTCGGCTCCGCCCTCATAATCCAGGTTATCCGGTGCCACATCGTAATAGATAATGGGCAGCTGGTACTGGCCGTCGGTGACCAGGAATCTCAGTTCGATTTGTTCCCCGTTCCACTCAATGGTTTCCGGCAATACCTTTCCTTCTACCAGCAGGTATTCACCGGCATAGTTGTCACCGTTTAAGACCAGGTCGCTAATGCTCACCTGAAAGCCCGCATTGCCGCTGAACCCGGCCACCATCAAATAGGCCATGGCCCCCACAATCACTAACAGCCCGATGGACATTTTCACCTTCTTGGACAACTCTCCGTCCCCCTCACTTTCTCGTTTTAAGATAATCTACCAAATTAACATGCCAAGATCAACACTTATTAGCAATGATTCCTAATTTCTCTTATCCAGTTCTTTCATCAATTTTTCATAGGTTTTCTCGTCAATCCTGCCCTCCAACAGCATTTTTCTCAGCTTTTTCCTTTGATCCGGCGGCTCTTTCCCGGCGCCGTTCTGCTTCTTGCCGGCGGGGGCCTTTTTCTGTCCTTTGGCGGCCGCAGTCTTTTTGCCCGGCACCACTTCTCGCCTTGAGGGATTATTGCGCAAGGCGATGAACAGCACCAGGCCGAAAACGGCCAGTAATACTAACACCATTAGCGCCACCGTGCCGGTGTTCATGGAAGAACTATCAGGTTCCTCGGCGGGCACTTCCGCCGGCTCCGGGTCCAGGGAAGGCAGGTTATCTTCCTTAAAATATTCTATATTGAAAGCCAGGGGTTCTTCCGCCCCGACATCATTATACCGGTACAAGTGAACGTCAAATCCTTCCGAATCCATAAACCGGTCTTCCGCCGGAGGATGCAAGTTGAATTCCGTGGACCGCAGGGGCTGTTTGATTTCCACCGCCAGCTCCGCTACCGGGTATTTGGAGACGAACTCCACCGGAATGCTCCTGTGCCCCGCTTCCTGAAAACGAGGATAACGGTACTCCAGCAGCAAGGACAGCTGCTCACCCGGCGCCAGGGCCGCAGGCAGTTCATACTTGACCAGTTGGTGGTCTCCTTTGTCGACCACTTCAAAGTAGCGGGGGTACATGCCTTGTTTCACATCAACCAGGGTCGAAGGCTCCACATTTTTAGGCAGTTGAAACCAAACCTCTCCGCTGACCGGTGCATCTCCCTGATTCACAAAAAGAGCCGCTTGGCTGACAATGACATCCGGAGTATAGTATTCCGGCCAGATGGCTAGATGCAACTTCTCCACCACCAGAGCCTCCCGGGCTTGTCCGGTGCCGGCAAAGCCGGTGACCACAAGACAGACAAACGTCAAGATACACAGTAACCGCCTTTTGTCCAAAAAGAATCTCAACCGGTTCCACCTCGCCTACTGCAGTGTATTTCCCCGGCCCCTTCGGGCCTCGCCCCGGGGCTCATGATTACACCTCTTGCAATTTGCTTACAAAAAAATTGCCAAAAGCCAGTTCTCAGCTTTGAAAGATTCTTTCCATAAGGACTAAAATCCTGCCTCGGGGTCTTTAAATTTTCGTTAACATTTTTCCAACAAAAAAGAGCCGGTAGACCCGGCTCCCATTTAAAGTACTTCGTACCCTTCGTCAGTGATGGCTTGTTTGACTTCCGCCAGGGATACTTTGCCTTCGTCAAAAGTCACCGCTACCGTTCCGGCGCTCACGTTGGCTTCCGCTTGACTTACCCCGGGCAGCTTCTGCAAGGCTCGCTCCACCGCCATCTTGCAGTGGTTACAGCTCATGCCTTTCACCGTCAGTACCAAGCTTTCCATCGTAAAACCCCCTTCAATTTGTATCATTACAGCATGCCTGCCAAGTAATGCTCTGCACTGTAAGCGGCAATGGCCCCGTCCCCTACCGCCGTGGCTACCTGGCGCAGGGGCGTGTTGCGCACATCTCCCGCCGCAAAGACACCTTTGACGGAAGTGCCCATGGTCTCGTTGGTAATGATCCTCCCCTGCTCATCAAGGGCCAGCACTCCCTCCACAAACTTGGTGTTGGGCTGGGTGCCGACAAAAACAAAGACACCGTCGAAATCTTCTTCCGTCACTTCGCCCGTTACCACGTGCTTCAAGCGCAGTCTTTCCACTTTCTGGTCCCCTAAAATAGCTTCCACCACATGATTAAGCCGGAACCGGATTTTTTCGTTGCTACGGGCTCTTTCCTGCAGCACATTAATGGCCCGCAGCTCCTCCCGGCGATGAATGAGCACCACTTCACTGGCAAAGCGGGTGAGGAAAATAGCTTCCTCCACGGCGGAATCCCCGCCGCCCACCACCGCCACCTTCTTGCCCCTAAAGAAGGCACCGTCGCAGGTGGCGCAGTAGGAAACACCACGGCCGCGGAATTCCTCTTCCCCCGGCACGCCCAGTTTCTTGGGCTGAGCGCCGGTAGCGATAATGACGGTTCGGGCCCGGTATTCTTTACCGTCGGCCGCCGTCAAAGTCTTGATATCTCCTGCCAGGTCCACGGAGACAATTTCGGCGTTAATGATCTCCAACCCAAACCGGGTAGCCTGCTGCTGAAAGGCCATCATCAGCTCGGGCCCGCCGATACCCTCGGGAAAGCCGGGATAGTTTTCAATTTCACTGGTCAAAAAAGCCTGACCACCCGGCATGGCTTTCTCAATGAGGGCCACCCGGCGCCCGGCCCGGGCTGCATACAGGCCCGCCGTCAAGCCGGCAGGTCCCCCGCCGATAATCAATTGATCATAAACCATGCCATCTACCTCCTAAACTGCAACTGTATTATGCCTCAACCCTTTGGAAACCATGTACATCCAATACCTTTAAATGTCATTATACTGAATTGCTTCGCCGGTTTCAATTATAATCGGAAGGGAATCTGCCGTGAAACTAACCGGCAAAACAAAACCCCTATGGCTTGTCCATAGGGGTGGTATTAAAATACAACCTGACCAAATAAGCGCAGCTCAGCGCAAGTAATTCAAAGGATTCTTCGCCGCACCGTTGACCCGTACTTCAAAATGGAGGTGATTGCCGGTGGCCCTGCCGGTGGAACCCACCAGTGCGATTACTTGACCGCGGGTCACTTGATCGCCCACTTTTACCTTCAACTCGGAACAATGGGCATAGCGGGTTGTCAACCCGTTGCCGTGATCAATAGTCACCATCAACCCGTAGTTCCCCGACCGGCCGGCGAAAATGACCGTTCCCGCTTCCGCCGCACCAATGGGTGTGCCTTTCGGGGCACTGATGTCTAAACCGGAATGAAATTCCCGGCCTCGATAACCATAGCGAGAGGAAATAGTCCCCCTGATCGGCCAGGCCAGTTCGCCGGAACCGCCGTCACCCCGGGAGGCCACCATCACCTTGGTGCCTCGCAGCACGACCTTATCCTGCGGCTCCTTGAGCACCTGCTCCGCCAGGACTTCCTTTGAAACCTCACGACCGTTGCGCTCTACGATCCGGTACACCACCGACTTCTGGCCGGCCACCCCGGGCTTTTTCACCCGCTCCTGGCCGCGGTACATGCTGTCATCAGACTCGTACTTGGTCTTGAAAGGAATGCTTTCATCTTTTTTCAGGCTGTAGGTAGTCACCACATGGAGCAAGGGTTCCGCCTTCACCAGTTTCAATTCCTGGCCAATGGACAAGAGCTCGCTCTTCAACTCGGGATTGGCCGCTTTCAGTTCGTCTACCGTCATGCCGTGTCTCCTGGCAATGGTCCACAAGGAGTCCCCTTCCACCACCCGGTAGATCTCCATCTTTTCCGTCCCGTGATACAGCAATTTCTCCAAAACCTTAGGATCGGAAAAGGCATCCACGGAGCATTCCCTGGGTTCAAAAACCACGTTCTCCTCGAAAGCTACGGTCTCTACCGATAATCCTTCTTTTTCGGCAGGCACGTATTTTTGCTTAATGGCAGCGATAATTCCCTTGGCGGTAGCATAATCCGGAACAATACCTATTTCTTTCCCGTCGATCACAATAGCCGTGGCTTCCGCCACAAAACTAAGGTTTTCTTCCAAGATCGGTTTCAAACCTTGTGCTGCCGTTATTTCCTGCTTCTTCACCCGTACCGGTGCATAGGTTACTTCTTCCAGATGCCGGACGGGACCGTATACACTTTGTTCCCGCAAGAGTTCCTGTAATATTTCAACGGCTTCCGTTTCCTGCGCCACGTAAGCTACCGGCTCTCCGTCAATCACTACTGCGTAAGCATTGGGCTTCGTGAGGGTGTAGTATCCTATGCCACTGGCCAGGACAACGGCCAGCCCAGCTGCTACGAAGCGGACAGCCTTTTTCCTGAGCTGCTCTTTCGCCCGGCCAAACCAGGCACGGAGATGCTGCCCCGCTTCCTCACTGTACTTCAAGTCAACCCCTCCTGTGCAACAAGATCGGCAACCTGTAACCACCCTGATGTTATTCGCCGGGGGGACAAGCTATTCCTGCCGGGGTGATTAACACTTGCCAATTTTTTTCCCAGGTCGACATATTACTGTTACTATAGTCTATGATGTGCCGGGGACAAAGAGTACCTGTTCCGGTTATTTCATTCGTCTCAGGCACTCCAGGTAAATAGCGCACTCCAGCCTTTTCTTCTGCAGCCGGCACCCGGTTTCATAGGGTTCGAATAAGGAACCGGTATGGGCCTCGGCGTTGGCGTGACAGCCGCCGCTGCATAAAAACCTGGCCCAGCAAGCGCGGCAGGCTTCTTTATTGTAAATGTGGGCCTCCCTAAACCGGCGGCTCACTTCTTCCTCAACTATGCCTTGCCACACATCCCCCAGCTTGTAACCGGTCCGGCCGACAAACTGGTGGCAGGGGTACAGGTCCCCTTCCGGCGTTACCGCCAGGTATTCAAAGCCGGCCCCGCACCCGGTCAACCGCTTGGGCAGGCATGGCCCTTGCTCCAGGTCCACGTTAAAATGAAAGAAGTCGAAAGGCCTGCCTTCCGCCGCCCGTGCCAGGTATAAATCCACCAGCCGGTCGTACTCGGCATAGATTTGGGGCAAGTCTTCCTCCCGGAAGGCATAATCGTCTTCCGGCCGGGCCACCACCGGTTCTATCGACAAGGAGACGAAGCCCAAATCATGCAGGTGGCGTACATCCTCGGCAAAGTCCAAATTGAACCTGGTGTAGGTGCCCCGGATATAATAATCCGTGGGCTTCAACTGGGCCACCAGCCGCCGGTAACGGGGCACAATCCGGTGATAACTGCCCTGCCCGCCGGCCATGGGCCGCATCCGGTCATTCACTTCCGGCCGGCCGTCAATACTCAGCACTAAACTCACGTTTTGTTCCCGCAAGAAAGCCGCCGTGTCATCATCGAGCAGCATCCCGTTGGTGGTAAGGGTAAA
>DULZ01000008.1 GCA_012840125.1 Clostridia bacterium
AGACAAAAGGCTCTTCGGTGATGCGGATACCAGCGCCGCCGGTAGCGATGGCCCGGCGCAGGTCCTGCCGTACTTCCGAGGGCACCTTTTTCCAAGCGCCGCAGACAATGCTGACCCGGCCCCGGGCATACATCACCATTTCCGCGGCGGCGGTAGCTACCCCCGACGCTTTCCCAATACAGCCCAGGAGCTCTTCCTCCGCCCGGGCTACCTGCCAGGCATCACCCCAGGCCCGGCAAACACAAGTCCCGCGCTCCAGGGCTGTCCCCTCCGGGGCCATCCATTCCCCTTTAAGCCCCAGCTCCAGGGCCTTGGCCTCCAGCCTGTCCATGCCGGCTAACACCCCCGCCTCTTTAGCGGAAATCTCCAGGAGAAACAAATCTCCCGCCAGCGGTGCAAAAAGAAAATCCCTTACATCCACAAACATCATCTCGATTCGGCATTATCGTATGGTATTCGTTGTTCTCCGATGGTTCCTATTCGCCACGGGATCGGATTCTCCTGCTAGCCTGGCAAGACTTTATTCGACATTATCGAATTTTATTTGCTGTTATCGTTCGACGGGAAATAGGAGCTCTTCCCTAGGCCAATTTGCGGAGGGAAACCCTGCAGGTGTTAGCAGGAAACCGGACGGGTGTTCACCGGTTAATCGTTTATCAAGAGCAAAGGAGATCCGGAGATTGGCTGCCGAATCTCTTTGGATCCCGCCCGGCGATAAAACTACCACCGGCTAGGGTCGCTGCCGTCCTCGCCCCTTAAAGCCTGCATCTTGCAGGCAGCGGCTTCTGAGGGGATAACGTGAAACCGGTGCCCAACCCAGGGATGAAACACCGTTTTTTTCTTATTGCAGTTGGCTGCGAAATCGGGTATCGTCTATTTATTGATAACCATTTTTGTCTGGCGTAAAAGCGGCGGGATGGTATAGAATGGAACTTAAATAGATTAATAGCGATAGGAGGCTGGTTATGGACAGCGCAAGCGGCGTGAAGATGGAACAACTGCGTACCCTGCTGCGGGAAATGGGAAGGGTGCTGGTGGCCTTTTCCGGCGGGGTGGACAGCACTTTTCTGTTAAAGGTAGCGGCGGAGGAATTAGGGGACCGGGTCATGGCCGTCACTGCCATGTCCCCCTTCTATCCCTCTTGGGAAAAACAGGAGGCAGAAGAATTACTCAAGGAATTAGGAGTTACTTATCGCCTCATCACCATTGACGCCTCGGAGCTGGCAGGGGTCGCCCACAATCCCCCGGACCGGTGCTACCACTGCAAGGGGGTCGTCTTCGGCAAATTCCGCCGGCTGGCTGAGGCGGAAGGCATTCCCTACATCGTAGACGGGACCAATTACGACGATTTAAAAGACTACCGCCCCGGGGTGAAAGCCCTGCAGGAACTGGACATCCGGAGCCCTCTCCGGGAAGCCGGGTTAACCAAACAGGAGATCCGCGCCTTGTCCCGGCAGATGGGTTTACCCACCTGGGATAAGCCGGCCTTTGCCTGCCTGGCCACCCGCCTGCCCTACGGCACCCTGATTACCCCGGAAAAACTGGCGCAAGTGGATCAAGGGGAAGGTTTTCTCCGCTCCCTGGGCCTGAAGCAGTTTCGCCTGCGGCACCATGAGGAACTGGCCCGGTTGGAAGTGGGACCCCGGGACTTCGAGGTAATCTTGGCCCACCGGGAAGAAATCACCCGCAAACTGAAAAGCATCGGGTACACATTTGTAACCCTGGACCTGGAGGGATACCGGACGGGCAGCATGAATGAAACCCTGGACCTAAACGCCGGAGCGAAATAAGGCAGAAGGCGCCGGAAACGGCGCCGGGTAATTACAATTATAAGAAAATTGTGATAAGATTATATAAAAGCCTAGCGGTACTATTATTCAATTACTACTTTTAGCTAAGGAGGAAACCATGGTTGAAGAACTGTTTCCGGGACTGTTCCGCACTACCGTCCCCATCCCCCAGAACCCGTTAAAAGAGCTCAACTCTTACGTCATTATGGGCAAAGACCGTAACCTGATTATCGATACCGGCATGAACCGGCCGGAATGCGAGGCGGCAGTTAAGGAGAACCTGGCAGAGCTTTCCCTGGACCTGCACAAAACGGACATTTTTGTGACCCACATGCATGCCGACCATTCCGGGCTCATCGCCCACCTGGCCACGGAAGAATCCAAGGTCTACTGCAGCCCCCAGGATGAGCCCATGATCAACCTGGAAGACAACTTCTTTGACCTCATGCGGGATTTCATCCCTCTCGGGGGATTTCCCGCGGCCAACTACGATGATGCTATCAAAGCCCACCCCGGCTACAAGTACCGCTGCCGGGAACATATTGATTTTACCTTGCTGCAGGACGGGGACACCCTGCAGTACGGCGACTACACCCTGACCGTGGTGGCAACGCCGGGCCACACCGCGGGGCACCTGTGCCTCTATGAGCCTGGGAAAAAGATTCTTTTTTCCGGGGACCACATCCTGGGGGACATTACCCCCAACATTTCCCTCCATACGGCCGACGAGGACCCGTTAACCAACTACCTGGCCAGCCTGGAAAAGGTGCGGCGGCTCCCCCTCAAGACGGTCCTGCCCGCCCACCGGAGCATCATTCCCGACGGGTACGCCCGGATTGAGGCATTGAAAAAGCACCATGACGCGAGAGCTAACGAAGTGCTGGATATCCTCCGGGAACGGGGCGAGCAAAACGCCTACCAGGTGGCGGCCCACATGACCTGGGACATGACCTATGACGATTTTGAGAACCTCCCCATCGCCCAGAAATGGTTCGCCGCCGGGGAAGCCCTGGCCCACCTGGTCTACTTGGAGACCAAAGGGTTGGTGAAAAAACGGCTGGTGGATGAGGCATTTTTCTTCTCCATCAAATAGTGGTTAACCAAGGGACACAGCCCCTGCACTGGCAGCAAAAAGGCAACCGACGGCCCTCTTACCGTGTATTTAGCCCACAATCAAAGGGACACAGAACCGTTTCCTGTGTCCCTTTCGTTATAACTAGATCCCAAACAGCCTTTTGGCATTGGCCGTGGTCACCCGGGCAATTTCCTCCAGGGGCTTCCTTTTCACGGCGGCGATCATCTCCGCCACTTTCACCACGTAAGCAGGTTCGTTTCTCTTGCCCCGGTAAGGTTCCGGAGCCAGATACGGGCAGTCCGTTTCTATGAGCAGGTAATCTAAAGGCACCAGTTTCGCGATGTCCTGCAGCCGCCGGGCGTTGTGGAAAGTCACCGGCCCGGCCAGGGAAATGAACAAACCCATTTTCATGGCCTCCCGCGCCATTTCCCAGCTGCCGGAATAGCAGTGCAGCACCCCGCCGATGGCGGACACTTGTTCTTCTTTCAGGATCTGCATAGTATCCCCGTGAGCATCCCGGTCATGGACCACGATGGGCTTCTTAAGCTTCTGGGCCAGACGCAACTGGGCCCGGAAAGCTTCTTGCTGGACTTCTTTCGGGGACAGGTTGCGGTAATAATCCAGCCCGGTTTCCCCAATAGCCACTACTTTCGGCTCCTGGGCCAGCTGTTCCAGTTCGCGCAGGGCCTCGGGGGTGCAGAGCTTGGCATCGTGGGGGTGGATCCCCACCACCGCATAAAGAGATGGTTCTTCTTGGGCCATGGCCACCGCTTGGCGGCTGGATTCCAGGTCATAGCCCACATTGATCATAGCGATTAACCCCGCCTGCTTGGCGTTCTCGATCACTTGGGCTACATCTTCGCTAAACCTGTCGTCCATCAAATGCACATGGGTATCAATGAAGGCTGTCATTTCACTTTCGCTCCAGTGGGAATATCCCTATCCAATGTCAGTACCGCCAGCTGATCCTCCGTGCTGGCCGCCAAAAGCATCCCTTGGGACAGGATCCCCCGCAGCTTGGCCGGTTTCAGGTTGGCTACGATGACAATCTTCTTGCCGGTCAATTCCTCGGGGCTATAGTACTTGGCAATCCCCGCCACGATGGTTCTCTCTTCGGCACCGACCTGAACCTTTAATTCCATTAGCTTATCAGTGCCTTCCACCCGCTGGGCGGCAAGTACCTGGGCCACCCGCAAGTCCACCTTGGCGAAGTCCTCAATGCTGATTTCAGCCACACCCGGCACCGGCTCCTTCACCCGGGCCGGTTCCGGTTCCCCTTTTGCTGCCGCGGCCTTTTTGCCCTCCCAGTCAATCCGCGGGAAGATGGGCTCGCCCCGGTTGATCTTGGTGCCTGCCGGGATAGCACCCCAGGACTGGACGCTTGCCCAGGTGGCCAGTTCTTTTTGCCCCGCAATACCTAGCTGGGCAAATACTTTATCCAGGACAGTGGGCATAAAGGGCGACACCAGCACCGTGGCAAAGCGAATGCTTTCCGCCAGGGTGTACATCACCGTACCCAGGCGGGAACGGGTCTCGGGGTTCTTGGCCAGGCTCCAGGGCGCCGTCTCTTCAATGTATTTATTGCTGCGATTTACCAGTTTCCAAATGGCCTGCAGGGCTTGGCTGAAATCAAACTTATCCAGGGCCTGATCCACTTCCGCCGGGATGACTAAAGCCAGCTCCCGTAATTCCAGGTCCATGGGCTCCGTATCCCCCGGCGCGGGGATCTGCCCGTCACAGAATTTATTAATCATCGAAGTGGTCCGGCTTAACAGGTTCCCGAAGTCATTGGCCAAATCGGTGTTAATCCGGTTCACCAGGGCTTCTTCCGAATAATAGAAATCTTGTCCCAGGGGCATTTCCCGGAGCAGGAAGTAACGGATAGCGTCAGCGCCGTACTTGTCAATGAGCACCAGTGGGTCCACCACGTTGCCCTTGGACTTGGACATCTTGCCTTCGTCCAACAGGAGCCAGCCGTGACCGTAAACAGCCTTGGGCAGCTCGATCCCGGCAGCCA
>DULZ01000009.1 GCA_012840125.1 Clostridia bacterium
CGGCGATAACGTGAAGATGTACATTGAGCTGATTACACCTATCGCCATGGAAGAAGGACTGCGCTTTGCTATTCGTGAAGGCGGTCGTACCGTCGGTGCCGGTGTTGTAAGTGCAATCCACGAATAGAAACTTTGGGCCAGCGGCCGCTGATGCAAGTAGTGCGGTCGCTGGCACCTGGATTCCATTCGTAAGATTCAAATTGTCTGAAGCAATCAGGCGATGACGTGAGAGGTTGCCCGGTATCACGCCGGTACCGGGGGAATTTTCACCGAGAATGTCCGCTTTAAATCGGGCGCAGAGGAGGAAAATAGAAGTATGGCTAAGCAGAAAATCCGTATTAGATTGAAAGCCTTTGATCACAGACTGCTGGATCAGTCCGCGCAGAAAATCGTTGAGACTGCCAAAAGAACAGGGGCTGATGTATCGGGGCCAGTTCCTTTACCCACCGAGAAAAACATCTTCACCATTTTACGTTCACCCCACGTTAACAAAGACTCCCGGGAACAATTTGAGATGCGCACCCACAAGCGCCTGATCGACATTTTGGACCCAACCCCCAAAACGGTGGATGCTTTGATGCGTTTGGATTTACCTGCAGGGGTGGACATCGAGATCAAACTGTAGTAAAGCATTATGGAGGTGCCAAGGATGAAAGGAATACTGGGCAAAAAACTGGGCATGACCCAGGTCTTTAACGATGAAGGCATGGTCATCCCGGTGACCGTCATCGAAGCCGGTCCCTGTGTGGTAGTACAGAAAAAGACTGTGGAAAATGACGGTTATACTGCCGTTCAATTAGGTTTTGAAGCCAGGTCTGAAAGAAGAGTGAATAAGCCCTTGAAAGGGCATTTTGCCAAAGCGGGTGTGAAGCCTTTCCATTACCTCAGGGAATTCAAAGTGGAAAATGCCGATGATTACCAAGTAGGGCAGGAAATAAAGGTTGACGTCTTTGCCGCCGGGGACAAGGTGGATGTGAAAGGTATTTCCAAAGGTAAAGGCTTTGCCGGCGGTGTTAAGCGTCATGGCTTTGGCCGCGGTCCTATGGCCCATGGTTCCAAATATCACCGGCGTCCCGGTTCCTTGGGTGCGAAAGGTCCGGCCCGGGTATTTAAAGGACGGAAATTACCCGGTCACATGGGTCACCGGACAGTGACGGTGCAAAACCTGGAAGTGGTGAAAACCATTCCGGAACGGAATCTATTACTGGTGAAGGGTGCCGTGCCCGGACCTCGCAAGGGCCTTTTGGTGATCACCCAATCCAAGAAGGCCAAAGCCTAGGTGCGATGGAAAGGAGGAAGGAACATGCCGAAGGTAGCTGTTTATAATATGCAAGGTGAAGTGGTAGGAGAAATGGAGTTGAATGACCGGGTTTTCGGATGCCAGGTCAATGAAGCGGTGCTCCACAGCGCGGTGGTGATGCAGCTGGCCAGCCGGAGGCTGGGAACGGCTTCCACCAAAACCCGGGCCGAAGTAGCCGGCGGCGGCCGGAAACCTTGGCGGCAAAAAGGCACGGGCCGGGCCAGAGTCGGCAGCATTCGTTCACCCCTGTGGCGTAAAGGTGGTATCGTTTTCGGACCGAGGCCCCGGAAATACGGCTACAGCTTGCCGAAGAAAGTACGCCGCCTGGCACTGCGTTCAGCCCTCTCCGCTAAAGTACAGGAAGGAAACCTGGTGGTAGTGGAGGATTTAAGTTTGCCGGAAATTAAAACTAAGGAAATGGTGAAGGTCTTAAAAGCCCTGAAGGCGGAACCGAAAGCCTTAGTAGTCACGGCAGGCTATGACGAGAAAGTGGAAAAGTCTGCCCGCAACATTCCCGGCGTCTTACCCTTGGAAGCAAAGGGTTTAAATGTTTACGACATCTTGTATCATGACAAGTTAGTGATGACCAAAGAGGCTGTGGCTCAAGTCGAGGAGGTGCTGGCGTAGTGCGGAGACCTCAGGATATCATTATTCGCCCGGTGATTTCGGAGAAATCCATGGGCTTGATGGAAGACAATAAATACACTTTTATTGTTGACCCGAAGGCCAATAAGATCGAAATCAAGCACGCCATTCAAGAGCTCTTCAACGTCAAGGTGGAGAAAGTTTACACCATGATGGTGCGAGGCAAGAAAAGGCGTCAAGGCCGTTTTGAAGGAAAAACCCCGGATCGGAAGAAGGCAATCGTTAAACTGAGACCAGGAGATAAGATCGAGATTTTCGAAGGGCTGTAAACCGGTCGTCTAGAGGAGGGAATAGCATGGCGATTAAAAAATTCAAACCAACCTCGCCGGGCCTCAGGCAGATGTCCGTTAACACCTTTGAGGAGATTACGACCGATCAACCTTATAAGCCATTAACGGCGCCCCTTAAAAAGAAGGCAGGTCGTAACAGTCAAGGGACCATCACTGTCAGGCACCAGGGCGGGGGACATAAGAGAAAGTATCGCATCATTGATTTCAAGAGGGATAAAGACAACATCCCGGCTAAAGTAGCCACCATTGAATACGATCCGAACCGTTCGGCTTACATCGCGCTGTTGAATTACGCTGACGGTGAAAAGAGATATATTATTGCACCCCATGGGATTAAGGTCGGCGACGTGCTGTATTCAGGTCCCGAAGCTGATATCGTTACGGGTAATGCCCTTCCTTTGAGAAACATTCCCGTGGGTACCGTCATCCATAACATTGAACTAAAGCCCGGGAAAGGCGGCCAGCTGGTTCGTTCCGCAGGCAGCTCAGCGCAGCTGATGGCCAAGGAAGGCGATTACGCCCATGTGCGGTTGGGCTCCGGTGAAGTGCGCTTGATCCACCTTAACTGCCGGGCCACTGTCGGTCAAGTGAGCAATATTGAACATGAGAACATTACCATCGGGAAAGCAGGGCGTTCCCGCTGGATGAACAAGCGGCCTTCAGTCCGCGGTGTCGTGATGAACCCGGTGGATCACCCCCACGGCGGTGGTGAAGGTAAGACCGGTGCCGGTCGTAACCCGGTTACACCATGGGGCCATCCGGCATTGGGCAGGAAGACCAGGAAGAAGAACAAGGCATCAGATCGCCTGATCGTGAAACGCAGGAAATAGGAAAGGAGGTCACACTCTGTGGGAAGATCCTTAAAGAAAGGGCCATACTGTGATCCCAAGCTGTTGGCGAAAATTCAAAAGATGAATGAAACCGGTGAAAAGAGAGTCATTAAGACCTGGTCGAGACGTTCCACCATTTTCCCGGAAATGGTTGGGCATACGCTGGCAGTGCACGATGGCAAGAAGCACGTACCCATCTACATCACCGAGGATATGGTGGGGCACAAGCTGGGAGAATTCGCTCCTACCAGGGTTTTCAAAGGACACGGAGATCATACGGAACGGTCAACGGCCTTGAAATAATTTGTTGATGACGGCTTTTAGGAAGGAGGGTCTATATGGAGGCCAAGGCAGTAGCAAAGTATATTAGGATCTCCCCGAATAAGGTGCGGCAGGTCGTCGATCTTATTCGCGGCAAGGATGTGGCTGAGGCACTGGCCATTTTGCGATTTGTGCCCAAAAGAGCGGCGACCCCGGTGGCGAAGTGTTTGAAATCAGCCATTGCGAACGCTGAGCATAATTACAACATGGATGTTGACAATCTCTATGTGGCGAAAATTTGTGTGGATCAAGGACCCACTTTGAAGAGATACAAACCTCGGGCTTTTGGAAGGGCTGACATGATTAGAAGACGGACCAGCCATATTACCGTGGTGGTTAAGGAAAAGGAGGTTTAGTTAGTGGGGCAAAAGGTTCATCCTAAAGGATTGCGGATCGGGATCATTAAGGATTGGGACGCCAGGTGGTTTGCAGATAAGGATTACACCGAACTCTTGCATGAAGATATTAAAATCCGCCGTTATTTGAAGCAAACCCTGTACAGCGCCGGCATCCCGAAAATTGAAATAGAGCGGGCGGCCAACAGCATGCGGATTTACCTGCATACAGCGAAGCCCGGTATCGTGATCGGTCGCGGCGGCAGCGAAGTGGAGAAGCTGCGTCACCAGCTGGAACACATGACCGGCAAACGGGTCAGCATCAATATCGTTGAAGTTAAGAAACCTGAGCTGGAAGCTCAATTAGTGGCGGAGAACGTAGCCGCCCAGTTGGAAAAACGGGTATCCTTCAGGCGTGCCATGAAGCAAGCCGTGAGCCGCACCATGCGCATGGGAGCGGAGGGGATCAGGATTGCTATCTCCGGCCGCCTGGGAGGAGCGGAAATTGCTAGAACGGAATGGTACAGCGAAGGCAAAGTGCCTCTTCATACCTTAAGGGCTGATATTGACTACGGGTTTGCCGAAGCCATGACTACTTACGGTAAACTGGGGGTCAAAGTCTGGATCTACAAGGGAGAAGTCCTTCCAGAGGCTAAAGAGGCGGTACAGGAAGGGGGCAAATAAACATGTTGATGCCAAAAAGGGTTAAATGGCGTAGACCTCATAAACCGAGAAACTTAAGCGGTCGTGCGCAAAAAGGGAATGAGATCGCCTATGGTGAATACGGATTGCAAGCATTGGAACCCGGTTGGATTACCAGTCGGCAAATTGAAGCGGCTCGTATTGCCATGACCCGTTATATTCGCCGCGGCGGTAAAGTTTGGATTAAGATTTTCCCCGATCGCCCCATTACTTATAAACCGGCGGAAACCCGGATGGGTAGCGGAAAAGGTACGCCGGAGTACTGGGTAGCAGCGATTAAACCTGGTAGAGTATTATTTGAGCTGGCGGGTGTTTCGGAAGAGATAGCCCGGGAGGCTATGCGGCTTGCAGCCCATAAGCTGCCGGTCAAAACGAAATTCATCACGCGAGCAGAATTGGGTGGTGAAGCCAATGAAAGCTAAAGAAGTGAGAGACTTGACCACAAAAGAACTGCAAAAAAAGGTGGAGGATCTCAAGCAGGAACTGTTCAACCTGCGGTTTCAGTTGGCTACCGGGCAATTAGATAATCCCATGCGGATTAGGGACGTGCGCCGGAATATTGCCCGCGTCAAGACAGTTCTCCGCGAGCGGGAATTAAAAGAGACAAAGGTGAAATAAGGAGGGATTTCCTTGACCGAGAGAGGTAGACGTAAAGTCCGGATCGGGCGCGTTGTCAGTGATAAGATGGACAAAACCATCGTAGTTGCCGTAGAAACTTTGAAAAGGCATCCTCTCTATGGCAAAAGAGTGAAGACCAGTAAGAAGTTCAAAGTCCATGACGAGAACAACGAATGCCGCGTGGGAGACCTGGTCAAAATCATGGAAACTCGTCCGCTGAGCAAAGAAAAAAGATGGCGCTTGGTGGAGATTGTTGAGAAAGCACAACAGATTTAATCATAGAGGCAGGCAATTACCGAGAAAAGGGGGGTAGTCCTGTGATTCAACAAGAAAGCAGGCTCAAAGTCGGTGACAACAGTGGGGCGAAAGAGATTCTGTGCATCCGCGTTTTAGGCGGTACCGGGAAAAAGTATGCCACCGTCGGCGATGTGATTATCGCTTCCGTTAAAGAAGCAACACCAGGAGGCGTTGTTAAAAAAGGTGACGTGGTAAAGGCCGTGGTGGTGCGGGTTAACCGGCCCATCAAGAGACCTGACGGTTCCTATATCAAGTTTGACGAGAATGCGGCGGTGATTATTAACGATCAGGGAAACCCGCGGGGCACCCGTATTTTTGGCCCTGTAGCCCGGGAACTGCGGGAAAAGGATTTCATGAAAATCATTTCCCTGGCGCCGGAAGTGCTGTAATCGGCATGATACTCATGGATGGAGGTGAAGATCTTGGCCTCGAAAGTTCACGTTAAGAAAGGTGACACAGTAGTCGTTATTACCGGGAAAGACGCAGGGCACAAAGGGAAAGTGCTGGCGGTATTTCCCAAAAACCAAAGGGTAGTTGTAGAGAAAGCCAATATTGTGAAGCGGCATACCAGGCCTACCAGGACCATGCCTCAAGGCGGTATTATTGAGAAAGAAGCGCCGATTCACAGCTCCAATGTGATGTTGGTTTGTCCTAAGTGCGACAAAGCCACCAGGATTGGGAAAAAAGTCTTGGCCGACGGGAGTAAGGTCAGGACATGCAAGAAGTGCGGTGAAGTAATCGATTAGCTGCAGGAAAGGGGGTTTGCCAAATGGGCTCACTGAAGGAGAAGTATCTGAATGAAGTCGTTCCTGCCATGCAGGAAAAGTTCGGCTATAAAAACATGATGGCCATTCCCAAACTGTCGAAAGTGGTCATCAACATGGGGGTGGGCGAAGCCACCCAGAATCCTAAAGCACTGGACGGAGCGGTCGAAGACTTAATGGCTATATCCGGGCAAAAACCGGTTATCACCAGGGCGAAGAAATCCATTGCCGCCTTTAAGCTGCGGGAAGGAATGCCGATCGGGGTGAAAGTTACCCTGCGGGGAGAACGGATGTATGCCTTTGTCAATAAACTGTTGAGTGCAGTCCTGCCCAGGGTGCGTGACTTTAGAGGAGTTAATCCCCACGGCTTTGACGGGAGAGGCAATTATACGCTGGGCTTAAGAGAACAAATCATTTTCCCGGAAATCGATTATGACAAGGTAGATAAAGTGCGGGGCATGAACATTTCCTTTATCACCACCGCCAAGACCGACGAAGAAGCCTATGAATTGTTGAAGTTGTTGGGTATGTCCTTCAGGGAAAGGTAATTCACTGGAAGCCAGACTACACTAAGGAGGGAAAACAAAGTTGGCGAAAAAATCCATGATCGCCAGGCAGAAGCGCCCGGTTAAGTTCAAAGTAAGATACCATAACCGTTGCAAGCTTTGCGGACGCCCGCATGCCTATATGAGGAAATTCGGCATGTGCCGGATTTGTTTCAGAGAACTGGCTTACAAGGGTGAGATTCCAGGCGTAACCAAGAGCAGCTGGTAACAATAGGGGAAGGAGGTTTTGTCCATGACCATGACCGATCCGATTGCGGATTTCTTGACCAGGATCCGCAATGCAAATTTGGTATACAAGGAAACCGTTGAAGTGCCGTCTTCAAAGATGAAACTGGCCATGACCCAAATCATGAAGGATGAGGGTTTCATCAAGGATTTTGAGCACATTGAAGACGGCAAACAGGGCATCATCAGGATTTACCTGAAATACGGTCCCAACCGGGAAAAGGTAATCACCGGTTTGAAAAGGATTTCCAAACCGGGCCTCAGGGTTTATGCGAAGAAAGATGCAGTGCCCAAAGTATTGAATGGTTTAGGTATTGCCGTGCTTTCCACCTCAAAGGGATTGATGACCGATAAGCAGGCTCGTCGGGAAGGTATAGGCGGAGAAGTGATCTGTTACATCTGGTAAGAGGAAGGATATCCCAGTTACTGCAGGAGGTGTGATACATGTCCAGAATTGGTCGAGCACCGATCACCATACCCTCCGGGGTTGAGGTAAACCTGGACGGTAATAGGATCCGGGTCAAAGGACCGAAAGGACAGCTTGAGAGAACCTTGCACCCGGATATGCAGGTGGCCATCGAAGGTAATCAGATCGTCGTTACCAGGCCCTCCGAAGAGAAAAAACACAAGGCGCTTCATGGTTTGACCAGAACCCTTGTTAACAATATGGTTGAAGGTGTCACCAAAGGTTTCAGCAAAAACTTGGAACTGGTCGGTGTGGGTTACCGGGCAGCCAAGCAGGGCAATAAGCTGGTCCTGACCGTCGGTTATTCCCAGCCCGTGGAAATCGTCCCCGAAGCGGGTATCGAAATCGAAGTACCGGCTCAGAACAAAATCGTGGTAAAAGGTATCGATAAAGAACGGGTAGGGGCCCTGGCGGCATACATCAGAGGCATTAGGCCCCCGGAACCCTATAAAGGCAAGGGCATTAAATACGAGAATGAAGTCATCCGCCGTAAGGTCGGTAAGACAGGTGCTAAGAAATAGGTAACGCCTAGCGCTGGTAGAGGGGAGTGATATGATTGTTTAAGCTGGTAGATAAGAACGCCGTCCGCAAGAAGAAGCATTACCGGATCAGGAAAAAGATCTCCGGGACACCCCAGCGTCCCAGGCTTTGCGTGTACCGGAGCAACAAGCATATTTATGCCCAGATTATTGACGATGTAAACGGCACCACTTTAGTGGCTGCTTCCACCTTGGAAGCCCCCCTGCGGGATGAGTTAACCAGCAAGTGCAATAAAGAAGCGGCAAAAAGAGTTGGTCAACTCATTGGGGAGAAAGCTTTGGCGAAAGGCATCAAATCTGTTGTGTTTGATCGAAGCGGGTATATCTATCACGGCCGGGTAGCCGCTCTGGCGGATGGAGCCAGGGAAGCCGGTTTGGACTTCTAGGAAAAGGAGGGAAGGTTTAGTGCAGATCGATCCAAAAGATATGGAATTGGTCGAAAAGGTTGTATCCATCAACCGGGTTGCCAAAGTAGTGAAAGGTGGCCGGAGATTCAGTTTCAGCGCTCTGGTCGTTGTGGGCGATAAGAACGGTCATGTAGGAGCAGGTTTAGGGAAGGCGGCGGAAGTACCGGAAGCCATCCGGAAAGGCATAGAAAACGCTAAGAAAAACTTGATTAAAGTACCCATCGTCGGAACCACCATTCCCCATCAGGTGATTGGTCAGTTCGGTGCCGGCAGCGTCTTGTTAAAACCTGCCGCCCCCGGTACAGGCGTGATCGCCGGTGGTCCGGTGCGGGCGGTCCTTGAACTGGCCGGGGTAAAAGATATCCTGACCAAGTCCCTGGGTTCTTCCAACGCTAACAATATGGTATATGCCACATTGGAAGGATTGCAATCACTGAAGACAGTCGAGCAGGTGGCTAGACTCCGGGGCAAATCAGTCGAGGAACTGTTGGGCTAGGAGGGATCTAAGTGGCCAAGAAATTGAAAATAACTCTGGTACGCAGTCTCATTGGCAGGTCTGAGCGCCAGCGGCGTACTGCCTATTCCCTGGGCCTCAGCAAGCTCAATGGGAGCGTTATCCAAAACGATACCCCCGATATTCGCGGTAAGATCAAAAAACTAGAGCATCTGTTGGCCGTTGAGGAAATAGAGGCTTAAGGAGGTGTTGACGTTGAAGCTCCACGAATTAAAGCCAGCAAAGGGTTCTCGCTTTAAAGCTCACCGGGTAGGCCGCGGCATTGGCTCAGGTTCCGGCAAAACCTCCGGCAGAGGGCACAAAGGACAAAAAGCTCGTTCCGGCGGCGGAGTGCGCCCTGGCTTTGAGGGCGGTCAAATGCCTCTTTACCGCAGATTGCCGAAAAGAGGCTTTACCAATGTCTTTAAGAAAGAGATCGTTGCCGTAAACGTGGAAACCCTGAATCGTTTCGAAGCAGGCACTGAGGTCACCCCGGCTCTCTTGGTGGAAAGCGGTGTGATCAAGAGTGTGAAAGACGGGGTTAAGATCTTAGGCAACGGCAGTTTGGAAAAGGCACTTACCGTCAAAGCACACAGCTTCAGCCAGTCGGCCCGGGAGAAAATCGAGGCGGCCGGCGGAAGAGCAGAGGTGATTTAAGGTGCTGCAAACACTGTCCAGTGCCATGAAGCTGCCGGACCTAAGGAAGAGAATAGGCTTTACGCTGCTCATGTTTCTCATCTTCAGGTTAGGAGCTCACGTCCCGGTACCCTTTATCAACCGTGAGATCCTGGCTCAGATGATGCAGCACAATATCTTCGGCTTTTTCGACATCATTTCCGGGGGAGCTTTTAAGACTTTTACCGTCTTTGCCATGGGGATTATGCCTTACATTAACGCCTCCATTATCATGCAGCTGTTGACGGTGGTCATTCCCCAATTGGAGCGCCTGGCGAAAGAGGGAGAAGAAGGGCGGAAGAAAATCGTCCAGTATACCCGTTACGGCACTGTGGTTTTAGGTACGATTCAGGCCATCGGCATGACCTTCTATCTCCGTACGGCCCTGGTGAATCCATCCTTCTTAACTTACACAGTCATCGTTATTACCCTGACTGCAGGTACCGCTTTCCTGATGTGGTTAGGTGAACTGATCACGGAAAAAGGTATCGGCAACGGTATTTCCCTGATCATTTTCGCCGGGATAGTGTCTCGTTTGCCCATGGGCACATACAATGTCATCCAGGAAGTCCTGGCCGGTGAAGTGAGCATTTTCGGTGTCATCGCCTTCTGCATCATCGCCGTGCTGGTCATCGCCGGCGTGGTGGCTATCCAGGAAGGACAAAGACGTATTCCCGTCCAGTACGCCAAGCGGGTAGTTGGCCGGCGGGTTTACGGCGGGCAAAGCACTCACATTCCCTTGAAAGTGAACCAGGCAGGGGTTATTCCGGTTATTTTCGCCATGTCAATTCTCATGTTTCCGTCGACCATCGCCAGCTGGTTCCCGGAAAACGGCGTGGCTCAATTTGTGCTGCGGCATTTTAATTTCAACGCACCACTATATATGATCTTTTATGCGTTGCTGATCGTCTTCTTTACCTATTTCTATACGGCAGTTACTTTTAACCCGGCGGATGTGGCCGAAAACATCAAAAAGTACGGCGGCTTCATACCGGGTATTCGCCCGGGCAAGCCTACGGCCGAGTATATTGAAAGAGTACTAAGCCGGATCACTTTAGCTGGGGCCGTGTTCCTGGCAGCAATTGCATTGCTCCCCAACATTATCATGTCGCTGACCGGACTCAATATCTATTTTGGCGGCACAAGTCTGTTGATTGTGGTAGGTGTAGCATTGGATACCATGAAGCAGATGGAATCCCACTTGCTGATGCGGCACTATCAGGGCTTTATGAAGTAGCAGAGGTACGGCTGAACTTTACCGGTAACTGTAAAATAATTTAAGGAGGTAATTAATAATGAGATTGTTGATTATGGGACCTCCCGGTGCTGGGAAAGGAACGCAAGCCGAAACTTTGGTGGCAAAACTGGCTATTCCGCATATCTCGACGGGTGACATGTTCCGGAAAGCCATCAGCGAGGGCACGGAACTAGGTAAAAAAGCCAAGGAGTATATGGATGCGGGTCAATTAGTACCTGATGAAGTAACCATCGGAATAGTCAAGGAGAGATTGTCACAGCCGGATTGTGCCGAAGGATTCCTGTTGGATGGGTTCCCCAGAACGGTGCCGCAGGCAGAGGCGTTAGAGCAGTTGTTAAAAGAACTCGGCATGTCCCTGGATGCCGTGTTGAATATCTCCGTGCCGGATGAGAAACTGGTGGCTCGCTTAACGGGACGGCGCATTTGCCGCCAGTGCGGTGCGAGTTTCCATGTGGTCTTCAATCCCCCGAAACAAGAGAACGTGTGTGATCACTGCCAGGGAGAGTTGTACCAGCGCAGCGACGATAATGAGGAAACAGTCACCAACCGGTTGAAGGTGTACCACCAGAACACCGCTCCATTGATTGATTTTTACCGGGAGCGGGGACTGCTGAAAGACATTGACGGGGATCGTCCCATTCCCGAAGTGCTGGTTGCCATCGGAAAGGCCTTAGGAAGAGATTGGGCATGATTGTGCTCAAATCCGAGAAGGAATTGGGCTATATGCGCGAGGCTGGCCGCGTAGTAGCCATTGTGCTGAAGGCGATGGAGGAAGCAGTAGAACCGGGCATTACCACCAAGGAACTGGATGCCATTGCCGAAAGAATCATCCGCGAACATGGCGGCACTCCCTCTTTTAAAGGTTATAACGGTTTTCCCGCCAGTATTTGTACATCAGTCAACGAACAAGTGGTGCATGGCATTCCGGGTTTAAGGAAGCTGGTAGCGGGAGATATTATTAGTATTGATGTGGGCGTGGATATAAATGGATATCATGGCGACGCGGCCATCACGCTGCCGGTGGGAGAAGTAGATGCGAAAGTGATGCAGCTTTTGCAGGTTACCCGGGAATCCCTGATGGCTGCCATTGAAAAGGCAGTGGTCGGTAATCGTTTAAGCGATATCTCCCATGCGGTTGAAAGCTATGTGAAGAAGTTTGGGTTTTCCGTCGTGAAGGACTATGTTGGACACGGTATCGGCGCCAGGTTGCATGAGGAGCCCCAAGTACCTAATTTCGGTCCTCCGGGGCGGGGGCCCCGCCTGAAGGCAGGGATGACCCTGGCCATTGAACCCATGGTCAATATGGGTACCGATCAGGTCAAGGTGCTGCAAGACGACTGGACCGTGGTGACGCGAGACGGTATGCCCTCGGCTCATTTCGAGCACACCGTCGCCGTTACACCGGATGGCCCTGAGATTTTAACAAAGTTGTAGCCCGGGGGGTGTTTGGGTGACGTTAGAGCCTGAATTAGAACCCGGACAGCTGGTGATTTCCGTTGCCGGCCGGGATAGGGGTCGAGCCTATTTGGTGGCCGGGTATGACAACGCCAAGTACGGCACTTTCGTGTATGTGGTTGACGGCAAATATCGTCCTGTCCAACGTCCGAAACGTAAAAATATTAAACACTTGAAAGCAACTCAACTGAAAGCGGAGGAAATAGGCAGTCGCTTGGAGACCGGAAACCCTGTTTCTAATGTGGAGATACGTAAAAAGCTGGCGGATTTGCTTGCCATTTACCGGGAAGACTCTTAAGCCTAAAAGGGGGTTAGATGAGTGGCGAAGGAAGACTTAATCGAATTTCAAGGTAGGGTAATTGAGCCTTTACCAAATGCCATGTTTAGGGTAGAATTAGAAAATGGTCATAAAGTGCTCGCCCATGTTTCCGGAAAGATTCGCATGAATTTCATTCGTATCTTGCCGGGGGACCGGGTGACGGTGGAATTATCCCCTTATGATCTTTCCCGCGGGCGGATAGTATACAGGTACAAGTAACATTGGTGGCAGGCTACTCATGGTAAAGGAGTGTTAACAATGAAGGTAAAGCCATCAGTAAAGCCAATCTGTGAAAAGTGCAAGATTATCAAGAGAAAAGGCAGAGTTATGGTCATCTGCGAAAATCCCAAGCACAAGCAAAGACAAGGTTAATTAGCACCAGTGGACTTGTCCTAAAGGTGCGGCTGCCCCGGAAGTGGGACTTTTAGGACAAACCCCGGAATTCTCAGGAGCGACTTTTAGCCGGTCGCACACCCCTTCTTGAGTGATTCCTCCACTGCTGGTTTGATTGTAGATTTAAGTCTGTTATTTGGAGGTGCAACTTAATGGCAAGGATTGCCGGAGTAGACTTACCCCGGGATAAGCGAGTGGAAATAGCCTTGACTTACATTTACGGCATCGGCCGTTCCAGATCCAAGGAAATCTTAGCCAAGGCCAATGTCAATCCGGATACGCGGGTGCGGGACCTCACTGAAGATGAAGTGAGCAGGCTGAGAGAAATCATCGATAAAGAATACACCGTCGAAGGCGATTTGAGAAGAGAAGTCTCTCTCAACATCAAGCGGTTAATGGAAATCGGTTGCTACCGGGGCATTAGGCACCGGAGAGGCTTACCCGTCAGGGGTCAGCGGACCAAGACCAACGCTCGTACCCGGAAAGGCCCCAGGAGAACTGTGGGCGTCAAGCGGAAGAAGTAAGGAAAGGGGGAACATTGGATGGCGAAAAGGCCTACGCGTACAAGACGGCGTGACCGGAAAAACGTTGAATACGGCGTAGCTCACGTCAAGTCGACTTTTAACAATACAATTGTGACCATTACTGATAAAGCCGGTAACACCATTTCCTGGGCCAGTGCCGGTACCATCGGTTTTAAAGGATCGAGAAAGAGTACTCCTTACGCTGCCCAAATGGCCGCCGAGGCTGCCGCCAAGGCCGCTATGGAGCACGGCATGAAGGAAGTAGAATGTTATGTGAAAGGCCCCGGGGCCGGCCGGGAAGCAGCGATTCGTTCCCTGCAGGCGGCAGGTTTAGAGGTCAGCATGATCAAGGACGTAACTCCTATTCCCCACAACGGCTGCCGGCCGCCGAAACGCAGAAGAGTATAAGGAGGTGCACGGACTTTGGCAAGATATACTGGAGCAGTATGCCGCCTTTGCCGGCGCGAAGGTGTCAAATTATATCTGAAAGGGGACCGGTGCTACTCCGACAAGTGTTCTGTGGATCGGAAAGGATATGCACCGGGACAGCATGGACAGCAGCGAGCCAAACATTCTGAATACGGGCTGCAGCTCAGGGAAAAACAAAAGGCAAAACGTATTTACGGCGTGATGGAAAGACAGTTCCGCGGTTACTTTGTAAAAGCCGAACGGCAAAAAGGTATCACCGGGGAAAACCTGCTGCGACTGCTGGAAAGAAGATTGGACAACGTGGTTTACCGTCTAGGTTTAGCCAGTTCCCGGGTGGAAGCCAGGCAGCTGGTGCGCCATGGACATTTCACCGTGAACGGGCGCAGGGTCAATATTCCTTCTTACTTGGTGGAAATCGGCGACGTCATCAAAGTAGCGGAAAAGAGCATGAAGTCGCCCAAGTTTAAAGAACTGGCTGAAGCAGCCGTTCATAAAACCCCGCCTGCTTGGCTGGAACGCAATATGGAAGCCTTAGAAGGCAGGGTAGCGGCATTTCCTTCCCGTGAAGAAATCGATACAGGCATCCAGGAGCATCTCATCGTGGAATTGTACTCCAAGTAACCTCGGAAGGAAGGCGAAAGCTATCGAAGGAGGGTAAGAATGTTAGAGATTGAAAAACCTAAGATCGAGTGCGTTGAGCGCAGCGATGACAATCGTTATGGTAAGTTCGTGGTTGAGCCCTTGGAAAGGGGTTACGGCATCACACTAGGCAATTCCCTCCGGAGGATTCTGCTTTCTTCTCTGCCTGGTGCAGCAGTTACTTCCGTCAAAATCGACGGTGTACTGCACGAGTTTTCCACGATTCCCGGTGTGCTGGAAGATGTAACCGATATCATTCTCAATTTGAAGAGTCTTTCCGTTAAACTCCATTGCGATGAGCCGAAAACAGTGCGCATCGATGCTGCGGGAGAGGGAGTCATCACAGCGGGAGATATCATTCATGATGCCGATGTGGAGATTCTTAATCCTGATCTCAAAGTCGCGACGCTGGAAGCGGACGGCAAGTTAAGGGCGGAGATGGTCGTGGAGAAAGGCCGGGGCTATCGCCCGGCTGAAAAAAACAAGAAAGACGGGCATGTCATTGGGGTCATACCCATTGATTCCTTGTTTTCTCCCGTGCTGAAAGTCAACTATACCATTGAAGACACCCGGGTGGGCCACAGCATGGATTATGACCGCTTGACCCTGGAAGTTTGGACGGACGGCAGTATCGCCCCGGATGAGGCCATCAGCTCCTCGGCCAAGATCCTGAGCGATCATCTAAAACTCTTTATCGGGTTGACCGAAAAGATCAGCGATGAGGTCACGATGGTGGAGAAAGAAGAAGAGAAAAAGGACAAGGTCCTGGAAATGACCATCGAAGAACTGGATCTGTCCGTTCGCTCCTACAACTGCCTGAAGCGGGCGGGGATCAATACGGTGGAAGAACTAATCCAGCGTACGGAAGAAGATATGATGAAAGTAAGAAATCTAGGGAAGAAGTCCCTGGAGGAGGTAATTTCAAAACTTGCAGAATTGGGATTGTCTTTGCGCAAGCCCGATGAGTAAAGGAGGTAGAGGGACATGGCCACTCGCAAACTAGGCATGAAAACCGATCACCGCAAAGCCATGCTCAGAAACATGGTCACTTCCTTATTAAAAGAAGGCCGCATTGAAACTACGGAGCCAAGAGCCAAAGAGTTAAGGCGGGTAGCTGAAAAAATGATCACTCTGGGCAAAAAGGGTGACCTTCACGCCCGGCGTCAAGCTCTTGCTTATATACGGGAAGAAGATGTGGTTAGAAAACTGTTTGCAGAAATTGCTCCACGTTATGCCGACAGGCAGGGTGGTTATACCCGGATTATCAAAAAAGGCTATCGGCGTGGCGATGCTGCAGAAATGGTACTGATAGAGTTGGCATAGCCAGAGATAAAGCAGAGTCAGGAGGTGCGGCGGGGCAGGCCGATATTTCCTGGCTTGTTTTTTTAGGCACAGAAGGCAGGTGGGTCTATGATCGAGGTAATCGACTTGGAGCACAGCTATACCTCCAGAGATGGGGGAGAAGTACAAGCAGTGGCCGGGGTTAGTCTTACCGTGGCCAAAGGGGAATTTGTAGTAATCATTGGGCACAACGGTTCCGGTAAATCCACTTTGGCCAAGCATCTAAACGGCCTCCTATTGCCCACCAAAGGCCGCGTGCTCGTGGATGGGTTGGATACCCGGCAAGTGGAAAACATGTGGGAAATCCGGCGCCGGGTAGGCATGGTCTTTCAAAACCCGGATAACCAGTTGGTGGCCACATCCGTGGAAGAAGATGTGGCTTTCGGGCCGGAGAATCTGGGTATTCCTTCGGCGGAAATCCGCCAGCGGGTGGATGAAGCCCTGGAGCTGGTGCGGATGAGCGAATTCAAATTGAAGGAGCCTCATTTGCTGTCCGGAGGTCAAAAGCAGAGAGTGGCCATTGCCGGGGTGATTGCCATGCGGCCCGATTACCTGGTATTGGATGAGCCTACCGCGATGCTGGATCCCCAGGGCAGGCAGGAAGTTATGTCAACTGTGATGCGGTTGAATAAAGAAGAAGGCCTTGGCGTGATTCATATTACCCACTATATGGATGAAGCAGTTCATGCGGACCGGGTCATTGTCATGGAACACGGGAGAATTGAGCTGACCGGCACCCCGCGGGAAGTATTCGCCCATGTGGAAAAGCTCAAGCAACTGCGCATGGATGTGCCCCAGATGACAGAACTAGCAAGTCTGCTGCGTCAAGGAGGGATGGATATTCCTCCCGACGTACTGACGGTGGAAGAAATGGTGAAGTGCTTATGCGGATAGTGGTGGACGGGGTATCCCATGTGTATAAATCTGGTACCCCTTTTGAAACAAAGGCATTAGACAATATTAATTTAACGATCGAGCCGGGAGAGTTTATCGGGCTCATCGGTCATACCGGTTCAGGCAAATCCACCCTGGTGCAGCACCTCAACGGGCTGTTACTGCCTACGGAAGGGAACATCTGGGTAGGGGATTTGGACGTCCTCTCCAATAAGGCTAACCTCATCAAAATCAGGCAAAGGGTGGGGTTGGTTTTCCAGTACCCGGAACACCAGCTGTTTGAAGAAACGGTGTACGATGATGTGGCTTTCGGACCGAGAAACCTGCAGCTATCCCCGGAAGAAGTAGACCGCCGGGTGCGCAAGGCGTTAACAACCGTGGGTCTGGATTTTGCAGCGGTGAAAGACCGTTCTCCCTTTGCTTTAAGCGGGGGGCAGATGCGCCGGGTGGCCATTGCCGGGGTGTTGGCCATGGAACCACAGGTGTTGATCCTGGATGAGCCGACGGCCGGCTTGGACCCCAAGGGCCGGGATGAAATCTTGGAGCAAATTGCCGCCATGCATCGCTCCTTGGGGATCACCGTCATCCTGGTTTCCCACAACATGGAAGATGTGGCGCGCTATGCTCGCCGCGTCATCGTCATGCACAAGGGCAAAGTGATTATGGATGGACCGCCCAGGCAGGTCTTTTCCCGGGTGAAGGAATTACAGTCTTTAGGCTTGGGAGTACCTTTAGTGGGCATTCTCATGGAACGGCTCAACAGCATGGGTTACCGGGTGAGAACCGACGTGCTGACGGTGGAGGAGGCCAGCCAAGAAATCTTAAGTTGGTGGAGAGAGAGGAAACATGCTTAAGGATATCACCATTGGACAATATATACCGGGGGATTCTCCGGTGCACCACCTGGATCCCAGGACCAAGATCCTGAGTGCGGTCATCTTCATGGTGGCCCTGTTTTCCGTCAAGACCGCTTTGGGCTATATTTCCATGGGAGCATTCACCCTGCTGGCCATCCTCCTGTCCCAGATCCCGTTTCGCTATTTACTAAAAGGCTTGAAACCGGTCCTGATCATTATTGTCTTTACCGTCACCTTACACCTGTTTTTGACTCCGGGTACAGAGATCTTCCGGTGGGGGATTTTCAAGATTACCTGGGAAGGAGTGCGCCAGGGGGTTTTTATGGGATTAAGGCTCATCTTCCTGGTCTTTATTACCTCCCTGCTGACCCTGACCACTTCCCCGATCCGCCTGACCGACGGTCTTGAATATCTCTTGAGTCCCGGGCGCAAGGTTGGCATTCCCGCCCACGAACTGGCCATGATGATGAGCATAGCCCTGCGGTTCATCCCAACCCTATTGGAAGAAACGGAAAAAATCATGAAGGCCCAGTTGGCCCGGGGAGCGGATTTTGAAAGCGGCAACTTGTGGCGCCGGGCCAAGAACATGATTCCCTTGCTGGTACCCCTCTTCGTCAATGCCTTCAAGCGGGCCGATGACCTGGCCATGGCCATGGAAGCCAGGTGCTACCGCGGCGGTACCGGCCGTACCAGGTTAAAGGAACTGGTAATGGGCACCGGGGATTACGTGACCCTGGTCCTTATGGCCTTGTTTCTGGTTTTTGCCGTGTTGACCAGGTATGTTTAGTCCGGAAGTGATGGTATGAGGCGCAGAATTAAGATGTGCTTGGCTTATGACGGTACGGCTTATGCCGGCTGGCAGGTGCAAACCAAACAGCCCTGGGTGAAAACGGTGCAGGGCACAGTAGAACACGCTTTGCGCAAGATCACGAAAGAACACGATCTTACGGTGACCGGGGCGGGACGCACCGATGCCGGTGTCCATGCCCGGGGGCAGGTGATTCACTTCGATACGGAAAGCAGGATTCCCACGGACCGCTTTCCGCTAGCGGTAAACAGTGTCTTGCCGGCAGATATCCGGTGCCTGCAGGCCGAGGAAGTATCGCAGGACTTTCATGCCCAGTACGGCGCCAGGGCTAAGCATTATTCTTATACTATCGACCGGGGGTTGGTACCGGATGTTTTTTTGCGCAACTATGCTTATCATTTTCCCCATAATTTGGATTTAGGGGCCATGGCCGAGGCCGGAGCCCGGCTTTTGGGCACCCATGATTTTCGCAGTTTCTGTGCCAGCGGCAGTTCCGTGAAGAATTATGTACGTACCGTATTTGAGTTCAATATCCAAGAATCCGGTTCTCTTGTTTATGTAAACATAGTTGGCGATGGTTTCCTGTACAACATGGTGCGCATTATCGTGGGCACTTTGCTGGAGATCGGACAGGGTAAAATGGAACCATCAGCTATAGATGATATCATCAAAGCGCAGGACCGGGATTGTGCCGGTCCTACCGTGCCGGCGAAAGGGTTGTGTTTGGAGAAAGTCATGTATTAGAATGGCTGCAGGAGGGAAATGGGCTCCAATGAGTAAGGAGATTCTAGTGATCGGTCACCAACGACCCGATACGGATTCCATCGCCTCTGCCATTGGTTATGCTTGTTTGAAAAACGAACTGCACCAAGGGGGCTATAAGCCGGGACGGTGCGGGGGCCTCAACCGGGAAACGGAATTTGTGCTTAAGTACTTTGACATTCCCGCTCCTGAATTGGTGGAAAGTGTACATACGCGAGCGCGGGACATGCTGGACGGGGGACTATTGTATATCCATCCCGATGCGACCGTGCGCCAGGCCGGCGTGTTTATGCGGCAGCATGGGGCCAAGACCCTGGCCGTAGTGGGAGAAAACGGGGTGCTGCTTGGGTTGTTCACTATGGGTGACCTGGCGCAGTTTTTTTTGGACTCCTGGGACAGCGGCAGTGCAGCACTGGAGGTACCGCTCCATAGAGTAATGAAGCGGGATCATTTAGTGGTCTTCTATGAGGACGATTTGCTGGCCGACGTTCGCCGGACCATGCTGGAAACCAGGTACCGGAATTACCCGGTGGTGGATGAACAATTCCGGCTGCTGGGCCTTATTGCCAGGTATCACTTGCTCTCCACCAGGGGCCGCAAGGTCATTTTAGTGGACCACAATGAACAGAGCCAAGCGGTACCGGGTATTGAAGAAGCGGAGATTTGCGAAATTATTGACCATCACCGCCTGGCCGATATCGAAACAGGGGAACCCATCGTGGTGCGCAACGAGCCCGTCGGGAGCACCGCCACCATTGTTGCTAAGATATTTAAAGAGCAAGAGGTTACACCGCCTGCTGATATTGCCGGGCTGCTGTGTGCCGCTATCCTGTCCGATACCCTCATTTTCAAGTCTCCCACGGCCACCCTGCAGGACCGGAAACAAGCGGAATGGCTGGCGAGCATTGCCGGAATTGATGTTATGGCCTTTGGCCGTGAAATGTTTAAAGCCGCATCCTTCATGGCCGGCAGGACAGCGAGGGAAATTATCCTGGAGGACTTCAAGAGCTTTGTCCTCAACGGGTGCAAGGTCGGCATCGGTCAGATCGAGATCCTGGATCCCGATTCCCTGCCGGTGAGCCGGGAAGAACTGCAAGAGGAGTTGGACAGGATCAGGCAGGAACGGGATTATGATTTGAGCATTCTCATTGTCACTGATTTATTGCGGGATGGGTCCGAGCTTCACTTTGCAGGGTCCATCAACAGGGGGGTGGAAATGGCTTTTAATATTCCTCCCGGCGAAAGAAGCATCTTTCTTCCCGGTGTCATGTCCCGCAAAAAACAAGTGGTGCCGCCGTTACAACGCTGGCTGCAGAAGTGAATGGGTATCTATTCTATAAAAAGGAGTTGGCTGCACGATGGGTGAACTGGCTTTTGTTAACGGCAATTTTGTCCCCCTCGATCAGGCCTACGTTCATGTAGAGGATCGCGGGTACCAGTTCGGTGACGGAGTCTATGAGGTTGTTTATGCTTTTAATGGGGTTCCTTTCGGTTTGCAGGAACATGTCGACCGTTTTTTCAGCAGCATGAAACTGATCAGGATTGAGCCACTTTATACCAAGGAAGAAGTGACCCGACTGGTGCATGAAGCAGTGGGAAAGTCCGGTTTCGCTCATGCCCAGGTCTATTTCCATATTACACGGGGTGTCAGCAAGAGAAGCCATCCTTTCCCGGTTCCCCCTACCCCGCCCGGTTTTGTCATCACGGTGCGGGAAGCCGCCCCTTTACCGGAGGAAAAAAAGGAACACGGGGTAGCTGTCTATTTGACGGAGGATCTCCGGTGGGCCCGCTGCAATATCAAGAGTCTCAACCTGCTGCCCAACGTCTTGGCGAAGCAGGCTGCTTTGGATCACGGCGCCTTTGAAGCAGTTTTGTATAAAGAAGGGTACGTCACAGAGGGATCCGTATCCAACGCTTTTATTGTCTCCCAGGGGCAAGTCCGCACCGCACCGGCGGATCATAGAATACTGCCGGGTATTACCAGGCAGCAGGTGATTGACCTGTGCGGGCAGTTAGGCATAGCAGTGCGGGAAACGCCTTTTACACCAGAAGAATTAATGAACGCTGATGAAGCCTTCTTGACGGGCTCAGGGATTGAGGTGCTGCCGGTGGTCAAGGCAAATGACACCCTTATCAACGGGGGTAAGGTTGGTCCCGTGACCAGACAACTACAGCAAGCCTTTAAAGAATTAATAATTAAGCAATGCGGTAAATATTCATAAAGCAATTAGTTTACATTGACGAACATTATTGGATATGCTACCATTTAGGAGTGACATTTAATTGCAATCGATCCTGAGCTAAACCGGTAAAGGAAAGGAGGGGCTTGGCGCAGGTAACAAATGCATAAAATTTCATGGGAAATAATCCTAGGGGAGGGGTTAGCTAGTATGTTCCTGAGAAAGAAATTAGTAGCTGTTGTCCTGCTGTTGATGATGCTGGTGGCGGCCGCCGGGTGCGGCGGACAAGGGTCCTCCGACCAGCAAAGCCAAGGAGATACCAAAACTACCACTCAGTTCATTAACATTGCTACCGGCGGTACTTCAGGTACCTATTACCCGTTAGGCGGTGCCATGGCGGATATTTTTAACCGGAATATTGAGGGAGTAAATGCCAGTGCCCAGAGCACCGGGGCGTCCGTAGCCAACATTAACTTGCTGAAAGATAATGAAGCCCAAATTGCTTTCGTGCAGAATGACATCGCTTATTATGCCGCTAACGGCGTGGAAATGTTTGAAGGCAACCGGTTCGACGGTTTAAAGGGCGTGGCTACTCTGTATCCGGAAACGGTCCAGATCATCACGCTGGCAGACAGCAACATCAATTCCGTCGCGGATCTAAAAGGTAAAAGAGTAGCCGTTGGAGCCGCCGGCAGCGGTACGGAAGCTAATGCCCGGCAGATTTTAGGGGCGGCCGGTATTACTTACGATGACATTACCGTCCAGTACCTGTCCTTTGGTGAGGCCGCCAATAATTTGAAGGACGGCAACGTGGATGCGGCCTTTGTCACCGCCGGTTTTCCCACGGCAGCCGTGCAAGATATTGCCGCTTCCCGGGGTGTGAAACTGATTTCCCTGACCGATGATATCATCGCCGCTTTAATTGCCGAATACCCGTTCTATGTGGAAACCGTCATTCCCAGTGGCACCTACCCGAACCAGAGTGCAGACGTCAAAGCCGTGTCCGTCCTCGCCATGCTGGCCACCAATGCCGAATTGGATGAGGAACTGGTGTACAACATGTTAGATGCTCTCTACAGCTACACCGATCGGTTGGTGGCAGCTCACCCGGTAGGAGCACAAATCAAGAAAGAAACCGCTACTGAGGGAATGTCCATTGAGCTTCATCCAGGGGCCCAAAAGTTTTTTGAAGGTGAATAAACCTTGCTAAAAGACTTGCTCTTACCAAGGGCCGGATACTTGCCAGTGTCCGGCCCAAAGTGTATCCGTCCTGTGCTGCTTGGCATAATTGTGATTCTTTTCCTCCTCGGTCTTTCCCTATCTCCTTCCTATTACCTGGTCGTCGCCGGCGAACCTGGTGAAGAACTGATGTCGCTTCCCTTGGCAAAAGGGGAAAGCTTCAAGCTGTATTATGAGCATTCCGTCCACCGTACCCCGGTCATAGAGATTTTCCAAGTTGGTCCCCAGGGAGAATTGCGGCTGGTGGCTTCGGAGTTTAGTGCTTTTGGTGTGGGGACTCCCTTTTTGCCGGAGGAAGGAGAACTGCGGGAGGTAAATGGGAGATTTGTGCTGGAAGGATTGGAACGGGTCTTTCCCGAGGTCCGGATCCGGCCCCTTGCATTAACCAACAACCAGTTGTGGTACCGGGAGCAAGTATACCCTTTGTTTGATTTGAGTAGCGACGGCTCCGTAATTATCTTGAGAGTATGTCCCGGTAAGTTGACAAAGCTGTGGCAGTATATCGATAAAGGGGGAATGGTAGATGAGCCGTGAACACGTCGTTGACAACCAGGTTGAGGCAGAAAAGATACTGGCTGAGATAGATCCGGAATCCGGTTACCGGCGTCTAGGCGGCTTTGCTGCCAGGATTATTGCCGCCGTTGCTATCACTTTTTCCTTATTCCAACTCTATACCGCGGCTTTTGGGGTTCTGGATGCTCATTTGCAGCGTTCCGTTCACCTGGCCTTTGGTCTCTGCCTGGTGTTTTTGCTTTATCCTGCGCGGAAAAGCTGGCCGAAAGACAGGCTGCACCCGTTGGACTTACTGCTGGCTTTACTGGGTGCCGCCGCGCCCCTCTACATTGTTTTCAATTATGACGCTTTAGTCCTGCGGGCAGGCACGGTCACCACCACGGATTTGATCATTGGTAGCCTGGGTATTTTGCTGGTGATTGAGGCCGCCCGCCGGGTGGTAGGCTGGCCCATTGTGATCGTAGCATTTGCCTTCGTGGCTTACGCTTTCCTCGGCCCTTATATTCCCGGTGCATTTGCCCACAAGGGCGCCACTATAAAACGTTTGGTGGGTCATTTGTTTTACACTACGGAAGGCGTTATGGGGATACCCCTGGGCGTGTCCTCGACCTTCATCTTCCTATTCATTCTATTCGGAGCTTACCTGGAGAGGACCGGTCTAGGACAATTCTTTATTGACCTGGCTAATGCCATTGCCGGTTGGGCCGTGGGAGGACCGGCTAAGGTGGCTGTGTTGTCCAGCGGTCTCATGGGCACTGTATCCGGCAGCTCCGTAGCTAATGTGGCGGGCACGGGCAGTTTCACCATACCGATGATGAAAAGGTTAGGATACAGACCGGAATTTGCCGGCGCGGTGGAGGCAGCGGCCTCAACCGGCGGCCAATTGATGCCCCCGATCATGGGAGCGGCTGCCTTTTTGATGGCGGAATTTGTGGGGATACCTTATATTGAAGTGGCTAAAGCAGCCGTTATTCCCGCCATCCTTTATTTCACCGGGATTTGGATCGGGGTCCACCTGGAGGCCAAGAAAACCGGGCTCAAAGGCATGAACCGGGAAGAACTGCCCAAAATTAAGAACATCTTGCTGGAGCGAGGACACTTGATCATACCGCTGGTGGCGATTGTGGTGCTGCTGGTGAAACAATATACTCCCATGCGGGCAGCTTTAGTAGGTATTGTGCTGGCCATCGGTGCCTCCCTGCTGCGCTCCTCCACGCGCATCAGCTGGCGGGGGGTACTGGAAGGATTGGAAGCAGGTGCCAGATCAGCCTTAGGCGTGCTGGTGGCTTGCGCCTGTGCCGGTATCATCGTCGGGGTAGTTACCCTGACCGGTTTGGGATTGAAGCTGGCTACGGTGCTGGTGGATTTGGCCCAAGGGCTGCTGCTGCCGACGCTGGCCCTGGCCATGCTGGCTTCCTTGTTGCTGGGGATGGGCATTCCTACCACGGCCAATTACGTGATTACCTCCACCATCGCTGCTCCTACTCTCATGCTGCTGGGTGTCCCGCCCTTGCCGGCTCACATGTTTTGTTTCTACTTTGGTGTGATTGCCGACGTGACGCCGCCTGTGGCCCTGGCCGCCTATGCCGGTTCAGGGATTGCGAAAGGTAATCCCATGGTTACCGGTGTGAATGCTTTTAAGCTGGCCATTGCCGCTTTCATCGTGCCGTACATTTTCGTCCTGTCGCCTTCCATGCTGCTAATTGATACTAGTGCTGCGGAAATAGTACGGATTATTTTCACCGCTCTATTCGGCATGGTGGGTTTAGGTTCTGCCATGGCCGGTTATTTGTTGGTGCAGGCGTCATTAATTGAACGGCTGCTCCTTCTAGTCGGCGGTTTAATGATGATCCACCCGGGTCTGCAAACAGACTTGATTGGACTGGCCGTTTTGGCAGCGGCGGTGGCCTGCCAGTACTTGAAGCGACGCCACCTGGCCATCACTCAGGAAGCTTAATTCCTTGGATGCTTGACATTGCATAGCCTGTGGATTAAAATATCTATTGTGGTTTTTTGTATACATTTTTCTCCAAGCCACGAGAGCCCCGTTAGCTTGAGATAATGTTGCAGCCACGTCAGATGTTAAGGAGGGACGATTGTGACTACTACCTTTATGGCAAAACCCCGGGAGGTAGAGAGAAAATGGTATATCATAGATGCGACCGATAAGCCGTTAGGACGCCTCGCTTCGGAAGTAGCCTCCATTCTCAGGGGAAAACACAAGCCGATCTTTACGCCGCATGTAGATACCGGGGATTTTGTCATTGTGATCAATGCCGAGAAAGTAGTGTTAACCGGTAAGAAATTAACCCAGAAGAAATGGATCAGGCATTCCGGTCATCCCGGCGGTTTGAAATCTACCGATTATCAAACCCTGTTGGCAACCAAGCCGGAAAAGGCCGTGGAGCTGGCCGTGAAAGGCATGCTGCCTCACAATTCCTTGGGGCGTAAAATGTTTAAGAAACTGAAGGTTTATCGCGGAGACAGCCATCCTCATCAAGCCCAGAAGCCGGAAAAATGGGAATTGAGAGGTTAACGGAAGGGAGGATTTAGTTTGGCACAGGTGCAGTATTACGGTACAGGGCGCCGGAAACACGCAGTGGCCAGGGTACGACTGGTGCCCGGGGACGGCAACTTCATCATCAATGATCGGCCCCTGAATGAATATTTTCATGCGAAGACTTTGGAAATGATCGTCAAGCAGCCTTTGGAACTGACCGGAACTATTGATCGTTTTGATGTGCTGGTTAACGTACACGGCGGTGGCACCACCGGACAAGCCGGCGCTATTCGTCACGGCATTGCCCGGGCCCTTCTCCAAGCTGACGGAGAACTCCGTCCCGTGCTGAAGAAGGCCGGTTTCCTCACCCGGGATCCGAGAATGAAGGAAAGAAAGAAATACGGCCTAAAGAAAGCCCGGAAAGCGCCTCAATTCTCCAAGCGTTAATGACGGTCTGGCAGTGTTACGACAAAAGGTTTTTATGCCTTTTGTCGTTTTTATTTTTCCCGGTTTTGCCGGCAACAAAAGGAAAGGCAGACCGGCAGTGGGCGACCGTTTGACGGCCGACTGGATTTTTCTTTTAGGGGAGAGTTCTAGGAATGGTGCCGGCCACATAGGAATGATTAGCATGGAATGAGGAGTGAAGGCGGTTGCGGGTAGTGTTTCTGGTACTGCACCGGCGGGCGCTATGTTTGATCATTCTGAGCCTGTTAGGCCTAACTCTTTCCGCCCTGTTTGTGTTTTATGTAAACTATGGTACTGCCGACCGGGAGGCAGCCGGTCAAGAGACCTTCAACTGGGTTTTAGGAGGAAAGACCATCGCCCTGGACCCGGGCCATGGAGGCTACGACCCGGGCGCCAAAGGCCCGGGCGGCAGCCTGGAAAAAGATATCAACCTGGCCATTGCCCTTCAGTTACAGCAAGTGCTGGAACAAGCCGGCGTTAACGTAGTGCTGACCCGGGACCGGGATGTGGACCTGCTTACCCCCGGTGAGGGAACCAAGAAATACCGGGATTTGAGCAACCGGTTGAAACTGATCCGTGAGCAAGGGGCGGAACTGCTGGTCAGTATTCACCTGAACAGCTCCGGCAGCCGGTGGCGCGGTGCCCAGGTCTTTTACCACCCGAAGGACCCTCGCAACAAGGAACTGGCGGTAGCTATCCAGGCTGAAATCCGTAACCGGTTACAAAACACCACCCGCCAGGCACTGCCCTTGACCACGGCTTACCTGCTGAAGGAAATTGACATCCCCGCCGTGATTGTCGAAGCAGGCTTTATCAGTAATCCGGAAGAGGAAAGACTCCTCAACCGGGTTGATTACCAAGAAAAGATGGCGCAAGCCATTGCCGGGGGCATCCTTAAATATTTGTCATGTGTTGACGAATAAAGACGAGGGATTTGGCCCTTCCTGTCAAATCCTTTATGCGACAGGTAGTCCAGGGATGCATTTAATCAACGGGGAGGATGGATATGTTCTATTCTATTTGGCAGATGTCCTGGGGTTGGATGGGAGCTATGGGCGATGAGGGCGGCCTAGCCTATTTGACACTGCCCAGGGATGACCGGGAACTGGTCTACCGTGAATTGCGAGACCATGCCGCCGGGGAGTTGGCGGACAACCCTGCCTGGTTCACCGGATTACGTCAACTACTGGACCGGTATTTCCAAGGTGAGTACGTTGATTTCCGGGAGATTTCCCTGCAATGGGACCTGGTCACCCCATACCGGCGACGGGTGCTGGCGAAAGCACAGGAGATTCCTTACGGGGAAACCAGAACCTATAAATGGCTCGCCGAGGCCGTGGGTAACCCGAAAGGTGCCCGTTCCGTGGGACAAGCCATGGCCCACAACCCCTGGCCCCTGATTGTCCCCTGCCACCGCGTGATTGGCACCAACGGCAGGCTGACCGGCTTTGGCGGCGGTTTGTCGATGAAAGAGAGGCTCCTGGCGTTGGAAAGCAAGGGAAGGAAATAGCCGGCAGGGCACCTTTTCCCCTGGTGCCACATAAAATGCAGTAGCAATACTAAAATTTGTAAAAAGGAGTCTGGTACCAATGCGCAGGGATTATGTAGACGACTGGTCATCCTATGGCTACGGCGATCCCTATTACATTGACAGTGCCTACGGGGCGGGATACGGGTACAATAACAACTATAACCACCCCAATTACTACGGGCCTAACTGGTCCTGCCCCGGGGGAGGTTACGGCCCCGGCATGGGGTGCGGCGGTTATGACAACTGGCATTATGGCAACAATTGGCAAGGGTGTCCCGGCGGCTCCATGACACCCAATGAATTGGCGGAATTGATGCAACTGGTGCGGGATACGAACCAGTGCTGCCGGCAGATGCTGCAGATGATGCAGCAAATGCACCCACCGGGCCACCAGAATACTTCTGCGGCGGAGTAAACCGGCTGCGCAAAAAAGGGCATCCAATCAATGCCCTTTTACTCTTTGAGGAATTATCTAGTGTTCAGCTGTGGCTGCCGGGAGGCACATTTCGGGGGACAGCTCCACAACGGTTCTTTTATTCTTGCCATAAAGTTTCTCCGGGAAGGCGGTGCTGTTTCCACAAGTTGCTGAAATCGATGTTGTGGAAAGCCGTTAAGAATTTTTGCTTGACGTCCGGGTATTCCCCGGCCAACTGCCTCACCAGTTCCCGCATGCTGTCCCGCCGGGTATGGCCCGAGGCGGGACAAGGGTTATGGATTTCCGGCAAGTAAAAATGGCGCCCGACGGAAACAACCGTTTCCTGGGGTAGGTAAATCAAGGGACGGATCAGGGTCAAGCCTGTCCGGTCCAAGAAGGTGGACGGCTTAAAGGTGCCCAGCTGCCCGGTGAAGATAATATTCAACAGAAAAGTTTCGATGGCATCATCCAGGTGATGCCCCAGGGCCACCTTGTTGCATCCCAGCCGCAACGCCACCTGGTTTAGGGTACCGTGGCGCAATTTGGAACAAAGGGAGCAAGGATTGGTTTCCTTGCGTATATCGAAAAGAATACGGCCGATTTGAGTCGGTTCGATATGAAAGGGTATGTTTTCCCTGGCACAAAAGTCTGCTAAAGGGCTGAAATCGGTTCCCAATCCCATGTCCAGGGTAATAGCCTGCAATTCAAAATTGAGATGGGAGTGCTTCTTTAACAGGGACAGGATGTATAATAAGGCCGTGCTGTCCTTGCCCCCGGAGGCGCCTACCGCCACTTTATCCCCGTCCTGAATCATTTCGTAATCGCGGATTGCCCTTTTTACTCGGGTCAAAAACCATTTACTGTATGCCTTTTTCATAGCCCACCTCTGCCGCAAGTTGTTTCATGACAGTGTATATTATAACGGATAGCCGCGAAAAAGCTAAAGATTATTTTGCGAATTTGTTATTAATTACCGGTGGCGGCAGGTTTTAGGCCGGGGAAGACATCATCCATCGCTGCCCGCCCGGTCCGGCGGCGCCAGGTTTTTATCCTGGGCGCCTGCGAAAAAGAAGGAAATTCATCTAACTAGGGAGAAGTGATCATGACCGGCAACACCAGGACAGCGGGAGTGAAATTGCATGAAGATTCTTGCTATTAACGGGAGTCCCAGGAAGGGCAAAAACACTGCCATCATGCTCAAAACCGCCCTTGAGGCGGCGCAAGAACTGGGGGCGGCCACGGAGTTATTGGAATTATCGGATTATAATTTGCGTTTCTGTACCGGCTGCAATACTTGTTTGCGGCAGGAGGCTTGTGCCATTACTGATGACGATAACGCCTATCTGCATGCCAAAATGCTTGAAGCGGACGGCATTATTTTGGGTTCTCCCTGCTATTTTGCCAATGTCAGCGCTTTGATGAAAAACTTTATGGACCGGACCCGGTGCCTGCACATGGTGAAGCCTGCTTTGAAAGGCAAGGTGGGCGGAGCCGTAACCCACGCCGGGTTACGGCACGGGGGACAGGAACATACTTTGGCTATCCTGGAGCGCTTTTTGGTCAGCCAGGGGCTGATCCTGGCCGACGGCTTTGAGCCCTTTGACGGTGGGAAGCGCTTGTTGACCACCACCGGGGTGATGGGCACCATGTTCCGCGGCGTGGAAGAAGGGAAAATCAAGTATTACCGCAGTGTTACGGAGGATGAGCTGGCCATGGATGCTTGCCGCATCTTGGGTCAAAACATGGTCAAATTGATTGAAAAACTGCAAAAAGCTGTGCCCTAGGCCGACCGCCGGCGCCGGGGGCCGGGCACCCCTGCTCGTTCCGGGGTGCCGGCATGGGCAGTATTATCAAAAAATACTGAAAATACAGCGCGAATGGCTGTGGAGAAAGGAGTCAACTATGGATTTTCAATTTACCGAGGAACAGCTGCTGCTGCAGAAAACCCTTCGGGAGTTTGCCGAAAAGGAAATCGCCCCTCACGTAGCTGATTGGGAAAGACAAGCCAGGTTTCCCAGGGAGACGGTCAATAGGCTGGCGGAACTGAATCTGATGGGGCTCCCCATTCCGGAAGAATGGGGCGGCGCCGGTGCCGATTTCGTTTCTTATGTGATTGCCCTGGAGGAAATATCCAGGGCCTGGGCCGCCCTGGCGGTGATCCTGGCGGTCCATACCTCCTTGGGATGCTTTCCCTTGCTCTATTTTGGCAGCGAAGAGCAGAAAAAGCGTTTCCTGCAGGAGATGGCGGGCGGCCGGAAGCTGGGAGCTTTTGCCCTGACGGAACCGGAAGCGGGCTCTGATGCGGCCGGGATCAAAACCAGGGCCCGGAAAGTTGGGGATGAGTATGTTTTAAACGGTTCCAAAGTATTTATCTCCAATGCCGGGGAAGCCGATGTTTACCTAACCTTCGCCGTCACCGAGCCGGGTAAAGGACCCAGGGGCATTTCGGCCTTCCTGGTGGAAAAGGATACGCCGGGATTTCGCATGGGGCCGCCGGAGCGGAAAATGGGGTTACATGCTTCTGCTACGCGACAGCTGTTTTTTGAAGATGCCCGGGTACCGGCGGAGAACCTGCTGGGCCGGGAAGGAGAGGGATTCAAAATTGCCATGTCCCTACTGGATACCGGCCGGATTGGCGTGGGGGCTCAGGCCCTGGGCATTGCCCGGGCTGCTTTCGAAGCTGCCAGGGATTATGCCAAGGTGCGGGAACAGTTTGGTCAACCTATCGCCACCTTTCAAGGGATCCAGTTCATGCTGGCGGATATGGCCACCCAGATCGAAGCGGCCAAGCTCTTGGTTTACCAGGCAGCCTGGTTGAAAGAGCGGGGCTTACCTCATACCAAAGAAGCTTCCATGGCCAAAATGTTTGCCAGCGATGCAGCCATGAGGATCACCACCGACGCAGTACAGGTATTCGGCGGGTACGGGTATATGGAGGAGTACAAAGTGGAACGGTTGATGCGGGAAGCGAAAGTGACCCAGATTTACGAGGGCACGAACCAGATCCAGCGGCTGGTGATCGCGCGGGAGATCTTGCGGTGAGAGGAGGTGGCTCTTTTTGACGCCATCCGTTTAGGGGGCAGCCCTCACCAACGGGACAGATGCCTACTTCCGCCCCATTTGAGGAACGGGGCGGGGTGCCGGCTGCCGTCGAACAAGGGTTTTCCCTAGGGAGCTCGCCGGCGGGGGGAAAGAAACTTCGCCGCCTTAAAACCGCAGTGATCATGAGCCGGTGGCCCCTAAGCCCAGGCAATTAAATGGAAGAGTCAGGGGCAGCGCCCACTTGATATCCCTCATGATGGATTGGGTCAGAGCATATGCTACACTAGGCGAAGCTGCATCTGTTATGCCAGAGATGTCCGGGCTATACCGGTAGCGGACGGTTTCTTAAAGGAGGAAACCCGGGCGGCCGGGGGACAGCTCCGCGGGTTCCCGGCGCCACCGGGATTGGAGGAACATAACCGGGACATGAAGGCACTGACCCGGTCACGGGGGGATGCCGGCATCCAGAGTCTTTCTGCCGGGATGCACCCCAAACGCCGGAAACCATGATGGCCGCCGTTCAGGAAGATGTGGACGTAACGGGTGAGCAAGGCCGGCCCCCGGGGCCGGCTTCGGCGACACCGGAAAGGAGGCGAAGCATGCCGAAACCGAGTACCAGCTTTTTGAAGAGTATTACCCCCTTTAACACTTTGACGGATAAAGAAATTGAAGAAGTAGCCGCCCACTTGGAGTATGCCATTTACACGCCGAATACTTACGTTTTCCGCCAGGGAGACCCTTCCCAAAATGTCTTGTTTATCATTGAAGAGGGACTGGCCGAGGTGATGGTGTCCGGCGATCATGTTACGGAAACCATTGTCAGTTACCGCAAAGCCGGGGACTTTTTCGGTGAGACGAGTTTAATTGTCGGGCAGGAGTACTCCGGTTCCGTCAGGGCGGTGGAAGAACTGCGCTGCTGGCTGCTGCCCAAGGAAATCTTTGAGCAGTTGCTGTATAAACCTGCCTTCAGCCACTTTTTCACCAGGATTATTACGGAACGAATGAGATCTCTGTATGATGAAATCGGCCGGGAACAAGCCCAATCGGCTTACTTGGTGGAAGCAGGCACTTTTCGCCGCCGCATTAAAGAGATTATGTCAACTCCCGTGATGACCTGCAGTCCCGAAGATACCGTGGAGGACATTGCGGAAAAAATGGTTAAAGCCAATGTAAGCTCCCTGGTTATGGTGAACGAAGCCCAGGAGCCCATCGGATTAGTTACGGAGAGGCATTTGGTTACCAGGGTGCTGGCGAGTAAACGAACGGCCCGCCTGACCAAAGCCGTCGAGATCGCCGATCCTGTTTCCTCCTCCCTCAGCCCGGATGCCTTTTTCTACCAGGCGCTGCTGACGATGGTGCGGCACCGGGTGAAACATTTAACGGTGGTATCTGAACAAAAACTGGCGGGCATTGTCACCATCAGCGACTTGATTAAGACCAGAAGCGTAGGCACCATCAGTATTCTTCAGGACATCGAAGACCGGCACACCATACCGGAACTGGCTTCCGCCGTCGCCCCCCTCAACAACGTGCTGAAAGCACTGATGGCAGAGAAAACGCCGGTAAGAGAAATTACCGCCATCATGAATGAATACTATGATCGCCTCACCCGTAAAATCATCTCTATTGCGGAAAGGGAACTGGCGGATGAAGGTTTTGGGTCTCCCCCTGCCGATTATTGTTTCATCAATATGGGCAGCGGCGGTCGCCGGGAGCAGTCCCTGCGGACGGATTTGGACAACGCCATTATTTTTGCCGAGCCGGAGGGGTTGACCCGCGAGGAAGCCAGGGCTTACTTCTTGGCTTTAGGCCGCCGGGTGATTGACGGGCTGGTCCTGTGCGGCTTTAAGAGATGCAACGGGGACGTGATGGCATCCAACCCTGCCTGGTGCCGTTCCTTAACGGAATGGATGGAGACGGTGCAGGATTGGTTTCAAAATCCCAGTTCCATCAATATTCGCCACTTGACGATTTTCCTGGATTTCCGTCCCCTGGCCGGCCAAGCAGAGCTGGCTGAGCGGTTGAGGAACTGGATTTTCGATCTTTTTGTGCAATCTCCCCTGGCTTCTCACCTATTGGCCGCTGATGAACTCCAGTACCGGCAGCCCCTCTCTTTGACCGGGAGGTTCATTACCAGGAAGGACGGGCCCCATAAAGGGGAGATTAACCTGAAAATCTCCGCCTGCGTGCGGGTTGTGGATTGTGTAAGGCTGTTTGCTTTGAGGCACAGGATTGAGGAAACTTCTACCTGGGATAGGCTCGATCGCTTGGCTACCCTGCATATTTTAAAGAAGGATGATGTTGAGTTTTTCGGTGCCGCCTATGAAACCCTGATGTTTTTCCGGCTCAGGGAAAATCTAAGAAAAGTAATCATGGGCAAAGAAGCCGATAATTACATCAATCCCGATCACTTGACGAAAATGGAAAGGTCCCTCTTGAAAGATGCTTTTATCGCCATCGGCAAACTGCAGAAAATAACCAACAACCATTTCAGTATTTTCTGGTTGGCCAGGTGAGCTTAAGGAGGTGGGCTGGTGGAAAGGATTACCCAGTGGTTGAGCCTCAGGTACGTGAAATGGAACAGGCCCTGCGCGGCCGGCGGCTGGGAAGAGGAAATCAACCAGCGGATCAGCTTGCTGCGCCCGCGGCAACTGCGCGGCGTTCCCTTAGAAGAAACCCGTTTTGTGGTTTTTGATACGGAAACCACCGGTTTCTATCCGAAAAAAGGTGACGAGCTTCTATCCATTGGCGCAGTGATCCTGGAACAAGGCCAAATCCAGGAGGAGACTTTTCACCGTTTTATTAACCCGCACCGGCCGGTACCCCAGGTGGTGACGGAACTGACCGGCATTACGCAGGCACAAGCCGATCAAGGTGAAGAAGCGGCCGTAGTCATCAAGGATTTCCTGGATTTTGCCGGGACCTGTGTGCTGGTAGGTCACTCGGTGGATTTTGATTTATGTTTCCTTAATCACACCCTGAAGAGGTTGGGCTGCCAGGCCATAAGCCTTCCTGCTCTAGACACTTACTGGCTGGCCAAGGCTGTTCATCCCGGGTACCCGGACTTGTCCTTAGACGGATTACTGAAGCTGTATGGGCTGGAACCGGTGGGCCGGCACACGGCCCTGGGAGATGCTCTTCTCACGGCTAAGGTGTTTATCAGATTGTTGGAACAGTTGAGCCCGCTCAAGTTCTGCGATTATTTTGACCTGTGCAGCTACATCCAGCGCCGGAACTGGCAGCATGAATTCGTCGGGACCCGTTCTCCCCGGCTGTAATTAAGAGACAGAAAATTCAAAATTGATTAGACAAATATCAAGCGCGGTTGGCCCGGTTCATTAAACAAGTGACCGGGTTCTTTTATGGGCTTGGGATTTTGGTCATAAAAATCACCAAAGGGTTGGCCCGGCAAAAAGGTATTTCAGTTCTCGGGAAAGAATTAGACAATTAAGTGTTATCAAATAATTTAGAAAATAAGAGGGTGGTCTAATGTCCGTCAGGGAAAGGGCACTGGAGCTGCATGCCAGGCACCGGGGGAAAATCGCCGTAGTCAGCAAAGTTCCTCTCAGCACGGTCGATGACCTGAGCCTGGCCTACACGCCGGGAGTCGCGGAGCCGTGTAAGGAGATTCACCGGAACAAAGAGTTGGTTTATGACTACACTGCCAAAGGCAACATGGTAGCGGTGGTGACCGACGGCACCGCCGTGTTGGGACTCGGGAATATTGGGCCGGAAGCGGCCTATCCGGTAATGGAAGGCAAGGCTTTGCTGTTTAAGAATTTTGCCGGCGTGGACGCTTTTCCCATCTGCCTTGACACTACCGATGTGGACCGGATCGTGGAAACGGTGAAGCTGCTGGCGCCGACTTTCGGCGGGATCAATTTAGAAGATATTGCCGCACCCAATTGTTTTGAAATAGAAAGGCGATTGAAAGCGGAGCTGGATATTCCCATCTTCCATGATGACCAGCACGGCACGGCGGTGGTGGCTGCCGCCGCTTTGGTCAATGCGCTGAAAATTGTGGGCAAAAAGCTCGGCGATATTAAGATTGTGATTAACGGCGCAGGGGCTGCCGGAATTGCCATCACCAAGCTCTTACTTTCCATGGGTGTAGGGGAAATCATTCTTTGCGATCGCCAAGGGGCTATTTATGAAAGCCGGGACGCAGGGATGAACCCGGCTAAGGCAGAGATCGCGAAGCTGACGAATAAGGACCGGCAGCAAGGCACTCTGGCGGATGTCATCAAAGGTGCCGATGTGTTTATGGGCGTATCCGGTCCCAACATGGTGACCAAAGAAATGGTGGCCGGTATGAAAGAACCCGTTATCATGGCCATGGCCAACCCGGTACCGGAAATTATGCCGGCGGATGCGGCGGAAGCCGGGGCCCGGGTCATCTGCACCGGGCGCTCTGATTTTCCTAATCAGGTGAATAACGTCTTGGCTTTCCCGGGGATATTCCGCGGTGCCTTGGATGTCCGGGCCAGGGATATTAATGACGAAATGAAGCTGGCCGCCGCATACGCCATTGCCGGCCTCATTTCCGAGGCCGATTTGCGGCCGGATTATGTCATCCCCAGTCCTTTTGATGAAAGGGTAGCCCCGGCGGTGGCCAAGGCGGTAGCCAAAGCCGCCCAGGAGAGCGGCGTGGCCAGGTTGAACATCGATCCGGAAGCCATCGCCGAAAGAACCAGGCAACTGCTCCGGTAAGGTGGTAGACCGGGTCGCGGGAACTTCATGGCCCTTTAACATGCCGCAGGTACAATGGAGGGGTGTACAGGCCGGCGCCAACGGTACACCCCCTTTTCTTTTTGCGAACTATCGCCGTGTCGTACGGTGCTAATGGAAAGCTTATTCTATCTTTGCACGCGCCCGGAGGCGTCACCCTTCATAAGGGCTTCCACTTCCTTTTGCGAGACCAGGTTAAAGTCGCCGGGAATCGTTTGTTTCAAAGCCGAGGCCGCCACGGCAAACTCCAGGGCGGTTTCGGGCTCCATGCCGGTGACCAGGCCGTATATAAGGCCGGCGGCAAAGGAATCCCCGCCCCCTACCCGGTCCACCAGGTGGATCTGGTACCGGCGGGAGAAGTGAGCGGTGCTCCCGTCGTACAGCATGGCAGACCAGCCGTTGTCGGAGGCGGACAAGCTTTCCCTGAGGGTGACGGCCACATATTTGAAACCGAAGCGCTCTTTCAGCTGCCGGGCCACATCCTCATAGGCGGCATGATTGATTTCGCCCTTCTGCACATCTGTGTTCTTGGCTTTGATGCCGAACACTTTTTCCGCATCCTCTTCATTGCCGATGCAAACGTCCACGTAAGGCATGAGCATGCTCATGGTGGCATTCGCCTCTTCCGGGGTCCAGAGCTTCCGGCGGTAATTGAGGTCCGCCGAAACCGTCAGTCCTATCTCTTTGGCGGCTTGACAGGCTTCCAGTATGATGGTCCTGCTCTTGGCACTGAGGGCCGGGGTGATGCCGGTGAAATGGAACCAGCCGGCGCCGGCGAAGATTTCCCGCCAGTTAAAATCACCCGGTTCAGCTTCCGCGATGGATGAATGGGCCCGGTCGTAAATCACTTTCGAGGGGCGCTGGGCGGCCCCGGTCTCCAGAAAGTAAATACCCAGGCGGCTGCCACCGCGGGCGATGAAGCGGGTATCCACCCCGTACCGGCGCAAACTATTGACAGCACATTGACCGATTTCATGTTCCGGCACTTTAGTGACGAAAGCGGCTTCCAGCCCGAAGTTGGCCAGTGCCACCGCCACGTTGGCCTCCCCGCCGCCGTAGCAGGCGTCAAAACGGTCGGCCTGCACAAACCGTTGATGGCCGGGTGTGGACAGCCTTAACATGATTTCACCGAAAGTTACTACTCTTGCCATGGGATGACCGCCTCCTCTAAAAATTTCTCGCTTCTCTTACCTTGGCGACAAATTGCTTGGCCGTTTCCGTGACCAGGGCGAAATTCCCGGTTTTCGCTCCGGCAGTGAGCTCACTGCCCACTCCTACCGCTACACAACCGCTGGTAATCCATTCCCGGACGTTGTCCAAGCTCACCCCGCCCGTCGGCATCAAGGGCGCCTGAGGCAAGGGACCTTTGAAAGCTTTCACGATTTTCGGCCCGAATAGGTTCCCCGGGAAAATCTTAATAATGTCCGCCCCGGCTTCCAAGGCAGCCAGCGCCTCCGTGGGCGTCATGCAGCCCGCCATATAAGGTATCTGGTACCGGTTGCACAGTTTAGCGGCGGCCGGATCAAAATTCGGGCCCACGATGAACTCCGCTCCGGCCAAGATGGCAATCCGCGCCGTCTCGCTGTCCAGTACCGTGCCGGCGCCCAGGATCAATTCCTCCGGGGAAAACTGTTCCCGCAGGGCGGCAATGACCTTGTCGGCCTGGGGCACCGTAAAAGTGATCTCGATAGCCGGGATGCCGCCCTCAAGACATGCCCTGGCAATCTTCTCCGCCACTTCCGTGTTTTCCGCCCTCACTACTGCCACTACACCCACATCAATAATTCTTTGCAGGGTCTGCAGTTTCTTAATCAAAATGCTCCCTCCCTTGGTTAGAAAGAAATGAACTTCCCTGATTAAGTACCCAGCAGTTTAGTGCCATTGAGAACAAAAACATATTGCAACTTGTATACTAATATGGTAGCATGTAAGTGATCAAATGAAAAGGGCAAGGCCCAAAATAATCGGGTGAGCAAGATGAAACTTAACTTGCAAGATTTAAAAAACCGGCAGCCTTGGCTGGACAAGGGTTATGAGCTGCCTTCCTTCCCCTTGGAACAAGTGCGGGCGGCTACCTTGGCCGAGCCCACCTGGCTTCATTTCGGGGCCGGCAATATTTTCCGGGCTTTCCCGGCGGTGCTGCAGCAGCAGCTCTTGGAGCAAGGGTTAAGCAGCAAGGGCATTATCGTCTGTGAGGCTTATGATGAAGAGATTATTGAGAAAGCTTTCAGGCCGTACGATAACCTGACTTTGGCCGTCACTTTGAAGGCGGACGGCAGTCTTCACAAGCAGGTGGTGGCCAGCATTGTGCATGCCGTGACGGCGAGGGGCCATATGGCATTCTTGGAAGAAGTATTCACCGCTCCGTCGCTGCAGTTGGTCACTCTTACCATTACCGAAAAGGGTTATTCTCTGACTGATGCTCGCGGTGGGTATTATCCACAGGTAGTGCGGGAATTTGAAAGCCCGGCTGAAGAGCCCAAGAGCCTGATGGGCTTGATCGCCCGCCTGTGTTACAAGCGGTATAAGGCCGGGCGGCTGCCCTTGGCTTTAGTGAGCTTGGATAATTGTTCCCAGAACGGGACCGTGCTGTACCGGGCGGTGAAAACCTTTGCCCAAGAGTGGCACAAACAGGGACTGGTGGATCCAGGTTTTGTGGATTATCTCGACAACCGGGATCTGGTATCCTTTCCTTGGACCATGATTGATAAAATCACCCCCCGCCCTTCCGAGGAGGTCAGAAAAGTCCTGGAGCAAGACGGGTATGAAAGTGCGGCAATAGCCTGTACCGGCAAGAATACCTTTGTTTCTTCTTATGTAAACGCGGAAGAGGTCCAATACCTGGTCATCGAGGATGCTTTCCCCAACGGGCGGCCGCCCTTGGAGCAGGCGGGCGTCATCTTCACCGACAGGGAAACGGTGGACAAGGTGGAGAAGATGAAAGTGGGTACCTGCCTCAACCCCCTGCATACGGTCCTGGCTGTTTACGGCTGCCTCTTAGGGTACACCTCCGTGGCAGAAGAAATGAAGGACGAGCATTTAAAGCTGTTTATTGAGAGGCTGGCTTACCGGGAAGGATTGCCGGTGGTGGTGGACCCGGGCATTATCAGGCCGGAGGACTTCCTGCGGGAAGTCATTGACAAGCGGCTGCCCAATCCTTTCCTGCCGGATGCGCCCCAGCGCATTGCCTGTGATACTTCCCAGAAAATCCCCATGCGCTTTGGGCAAACCTTGCAAGCCTATGTGAAGGCCGGTCAGGATATTTCCGGATTAACCTATATACCTTTGTTCATCGCCGGTTGGCTCAGGTACCTGTTGGCAGTGGATGATGAAGGACAATCCTTTGTCCCCAGTCCTGATCCCATGTTGGATGTGCTGCAGGATTATCTCCGGGGACTTCATTTAGGATATCAGGGGGATTTAACCGGCTACGTGAAACCCATCTTGTCCGATGCGAGGATTTTCGGCGTGGATTTGTATCAATACGGCCTGGCGGCCAAAGTAGAGGGCATGTTCCGGGAACTGTTGGCCGGCAAGGGTGCCGTGAGGCAGACCCTTGATAAATATATACATTAAGCCAAGCTTATGAAAAAAAGAGGAGGGTATTGCATGAAAAAGGTCTTGTCGCTGTTGGTAGTGCTGGTGATGACGGTGGGATTGCTGGCCGGGTGCGGCGGCGGCTCATCATCGCCGGATGGCGGCGCAGGTAATGGAGTAGCGGATGACGGTAAAGTCTATGAACTGAAAATGTCTACCCAGCTGGCTGACACCCATCCCATGGTAACAGGTTTCAAGGAATTGGCCGCCAGGCTGAAGGAAAAATCCGGCGGCAGGTTAGTTATGGAAGTTTTCCCCAGCGCCCAACTCGGTTCTGATGAAGACGTAATTGAACAGGCTATTCAAGGAGTTAACGTGGCCGTTTTAACTGACGGCGGCCGGATGGGCAATTACGTGGAAGAAATGGGTATTATTCTGGCTCCCTATTTCGCTGACAACTACGATGAAGTATTAAAAGTCACGGAAAGCGATCTTTTCAAGCAATGGGAGCAGGAACTGGCGGAGGAACACGGCATCAGGGTGTTGTCCTTCAACTGGTATGATGGCCCGAGGCACTTTTTGACCAATAAACCCGTTACCAAACCGGAAGACTTAAAGGGACAAAGGATCAGGACTCCCGGTGCTCCCGTTTGGTCTGAATCAGTGAAGGCCCTGGGCGCTACCCCTGTCTCCATGCCCTGGACCGAGGTCTACACCGCCGTGCAGCAAAAAGCCATCGACGGGGCGGAGGGGCAGCACACAGCCTCCTATACCTCTCACCTCTATGAAGTGCTGAAATATATCGATAAGACTGCCCATTTCCAATTAGTCAACGGCATTATCGTGGGTGAGAAATGGTTCCAAACATTGCCTGAAGACTTGCAGCAGCTGCTCATTGAAGAGACTAAAGCCGTGGCGGCGGAAAACGCCAGGTATATTGAACAAGTAGCCGACGAATTCGAGCAAAAAATGGTGGAAGCAGGCATGGAAGTGGTTGAGGTAGACTTGGATGCCTTTAAGGCGGCCGCTGAACAAGCTTATGAAGTCTTAGGATTGAAAGAGCTGCGGGATCAGATTTACGCCGAGATTGGGAAAAAGTAAGCAGGCGGTGAGGCAATCTTTATGAAGGCACTGTACAACGCCTGGTGCAAGTTGGAAGAAACGGTGGTGCAGGTGTTTCTGGTCACGATTACCTTCCTGGTCTTTGCTTCGGCTATTTTTCGCACCATCGGCAGGCCGCTGAACTGGGCCACGGATGTATCCTTGCTGCTCGTTGCTTGGACGGTATTTCTGGGAGCCGATATGGCTCTCAGAAATACCGGATTGGTGCGGGTGGACATGATTACGAAGCGGTTCTCCCCCCGGGGGCGGAGAATGATCCAATTAGCCTGGTATCTGGTTATGCTGGTGTTCCTGGCGGCACTTATCCGGTATGGGGTGCCCCTGGCGATAGAAAGCTCCAAGCGTTTGTTCCAAACATTGCGTATTAGTTATTCCTGGGCAACCATGAGTGTGCCCGTAGGTTCCTTCTGTATGATGATTACCATTGTGCTGCGAATGTCTAAGCTCTTCAAGAACCAAACCGTTGAGGAGAAATAAGCCTATGCTGGTTGTTTTGATCATCTTTTTGTTCTTGTTGATGTTCGGTATGCCGGTGGCCTTTGCCATCGGGGTTTCCGGTGTGGTCTATTTCCTCATGACACCGGAAATCCCCTTTTCCATTGTGGTGCAGCGGGTGGTGGCCTCCACCCAATCATTTACCTTACTGGCCATTCCCCTGTTCGTCTTCGCCGGCAACTTGATGAACTATACCGGGATTACCAAAAGGCTGGTGAAACTGGCGGACGTCCTGACCGGGCACATGTACGGCAACCTGGCCCAGGTGAGCTGTGTGCTCAGTACCCTCATGGGTGGGGTGTCAGGGTCCTCCAATGCCGATGCCGCCATGGAGTGCCGCATCCTCGGCCCTGACATGATTAAGAAAGGTTATGCCAGGGGTTACGGCGGTGCCATAAACGGTTTGTCTTCCCTCATCGTTTCCACTATTCCTCCGAGTATGGGCCTGATTATTTATGGTTCCGTAGGGGAAGTGTCCATCGGCCGCTTGTTTGCCGGGGGCTTCATTCCAGGTATTCTGATGGCTATCTTCCTCATGGTGACTGTATCGATCACTTCCCGTAGAAGGGGTTACCTGCCTGCCAGGGAGAAACCTGCTTCCTTGAAGGAAATTGCGGTGGCCGCAAAAGAGAGTTTTTGGGCTTTGATTTTCCCTATCCTGTTAATTGTAGGAATCAGGTTTGGCGTGTTTACCCCGTCGGAAGCCGGTGCTTTCGCTTGCGTTTATGCCATGTTCGTGGGGATTGTCATCCACCGGGAAATGACTTGGAAGGATTTCAAGGAAGCGGTGCGCAGCAGCGTGATGGACATCGGCGCCATCATGGTTATCGTAGCCTATTCGGGCATTATAGGCTACGGGATAGTCTACGACCGGGTGCCGCAGCACCTGGCGGAGTTTCTCATTGGCGTTACTTCCAATCCGGTCATGCTCTTGTTTATCATCATTATCTTTTTGATTGTCGCCGGCATGTTTGTGGAAACCACCGTGGTGGCCTTACTGCTCACTCCTATCTTGCTGCCGGTGGTGACCAAAGTGGGCGTGGACCCGGTGCATTTCGGTTTGATCATGATGCCGATGGTGACATTAGGCATTATGACACCTCCGCTGGGTATCGCGCTGTATACCGTGTCGTCCATTATGGAATGCCCGCCGGAAGAAGTGGTGAAAGAAGCCATCCCCTTCTACCTGGCCGTGATTGCCGTCATCGCTATCGTCGTTTTCTTCCCGGATTTGGTGCTGTGGTTGCCCAATCTCATTTTTGACTAGTGGAGTGTGATGTGATTGAAATTAGTTTTTCGCTGGTTTGGTGTAGGATTTGATAAGATAACTTTGGAACAAATCAGGCAGATTCCGGGAATTTCCGGCGTGGTCACCAGTTTGATGGATATCCCTGTCGGCGAAGTCTGGCCGTTGGATCGCCTGCAGGCTTTGCAAAAACAAGTGGCGGAGCAGAGCTTGGAATTGGAAGTTATCGAGAGCGTGAATATTCACGAGGATATTAAACTCGGCGTGCCCTCGAGGGACCGGTATATAGAGGCATATATTCAAACCATGAAAAACCTGGCCCAGATCGGGGTGAAAGTCATTTGCTACAATTTCATGCCCGTGCTGGACTGGGTGAGGAGCGAACTGGCCCGGCCCCTGCCCGACGGGTCCAATACCATGGCTTACAAGCATGACTATGTGATGCGGATTGACCCTCGGAAACTGTCGGAGTCTGTAGGGAAGCAGTCCAACGGCTATGCCTTGCCGGGCTGGGAGCCGGAGCGGCTAAAACTGATGTCTGACACCATCGCCAAGTATCAAGATGTTTCCGAGGACCAGTACTGGCGTAATATTAAATACTTTTTGGATGCAGTCATACCTTGGGCTGAGAAATATGATGTAAAACTAGCCATTCATCCCGACGACCCGCCCTGGCCCATCTTTGGTTTACCCAGGGTTATCACCGGCCGGGACAATATCCGGCGGTTTTTGGACTTAAACCCAAGTCCTTACAATGGAATCACCCTTTGCACAGGATCACTGGGGTCCAACCGGGACAATGACCTGCCGGCCATGATCCGGGAGTTTGCCGGGGAAGGCAGGATTCATTTCGCCCATATCCGGAACCTGAAATTTGAATCCGATAAAGACTTTTATGAATCAGCCCACTTGTCCTGCTGCGGTTCTTTTGATATGTTTGCTATCGTTAAGGCTTTCTATGATGCCGGGTTTAAAGGCTATATCAGGCCGGACCACGGCCGGATGATCTGGGGGGAAACCGGCAGGCCCGGTTACGGCCTATATGACCGGGCTCTTGGGGTGACCTATCTTTATGGCTTATGGGAAGCCATTGACAAGATGTCCGCTGATTGATTTTCACCGTCGTGCAGGCTAATATTTAATTATGTACGGCTGATCAAACAGTGAAAGCGGGTTTTGTGATTGTTGGAAATCTTAGCAAAAACCAGACACGAAACCACAAGAGAATACGTGATCCGGGTGCTGCGATATAATATCGAGAATCTCACCCTGAAGCCCGGGCAGCTGGTAAGCGAGAATGAATTGGCCCAGAGCCTCGGGGTAAGTCGTACCCCGGTCCGGGAAGCGCTGATTGAGCTGTCCCGTACCGGCGTGGTGGAGATTTACCCGCAGAAAGGTACCTTTATTTCCCTGATCGATTTGTCTATTGTGGAAGAGGCGCGCTTTTTGCGGTGCACCGTGGAAAAGGCCATTGTGCAGCTGGCATGTGAAATGTGTTCTGAAGAAGACTTGGCTGCCCTGGAGGACAACCTGCAGCTGCAGCGGGCCTGCGTGGAGCGCAATGATTACCGGCGGTTGATGAGCCTGGATAATGAGTTCCACCGGTTGATGTATGCCGCCTGCAATAAGGAAATGACTTACAGTCTCATCCAGTCGGTAATGACTCATTTCAATCGAGTGCGGCTGTTGAACCTGGCCGAAATGGATATGCAGCGCACCGTTGACGATCATGAAGCCATTTTAAAGGCCGTCAAGAGCCGCAATAAAGATGAGGCCGTCGCCGTGGTGGAGCGGCACTTGAGCAGGGTCCTCTTTGACAAGAATTACCTGATGCAGCTCCACCCGGATTATTTCAAATAAGGGTTTTAGAAAGGGTAATCCCGCCGCCGGCGGGGATTACCCTTTCATTATTTCAGGGGACGCGATTTAGCCCCATCCTTATATGTGATAGTTCACATTACCACTAAAGTTTGACCGTGCGGGAGTTCCCGGTCAGGTCGGCAAAGGTGGCTTCTGCCTGGTCGGCGTAAAAAATTTCAAAAATGTCGTCGTCTTCGCTGTACATGCTTCTCAGGGAAGGCATGTGGTCCAGGGCCGCTTTTTTCGTTTCCCGGCTGGTGATGAATACGGCTTTGCCTCTTAAACGCAGCCACTTTGTCCCGTCTGCGCTGGTGGCGCTGATTTCGAGATTGGGATTGACTTGCAGCTGCCGGTATACTTCTTTTTGATTGTTGGTGCAGAAGCACAGCTTGCCGTCGTAATTCATGACAAAACCGAAAGGCCGCACCCTGGGCAGGCTCCCGTCAACGGTTGCTACATAGAATACCCGGTTCTCCGTTAAGAATGCCAGTACCTCATCCATTGCATTTGACTCCTTTCAATCATTTGCTTGTATTGTCATAATTATTATAATGCATATAATCTCAATAATCCAAGCTTTGCTATCCTTTTGGCGGCGACATTATATCTTGATTATCCAGGCAGGGGTTTTTAGAATAAAAGGTACAGGCAAAACGGCGGGAGTTCGATGTACGGCGTGGGCGCATGCGGCGCAATTAGTTCTCAGGGGAGGGTGGAGTATGAGCGAAAAAACGACGCCAAGCAAGCTGTTCCTGCTGCCGGTGGTGTTGATCACCGCTTGTTTATCCGGGTTAGCCGGTTGGGGCGGCGCCTACCTTGCCCTGTCGGGGCAGCCGGTGCCGGCGGTGCAGCAAGAAGCATGGCCCGGCAGCTCTTATCAAGGGGTATCCACGGCAGCGGCCCGGGATGAAACAGGTGCCCTATCCATTCCGGAAATTGTCCAGCTGGCTGGTCCGTCGGTGGTGGAAATCACCACGGAAACGGTAAAGACGGATCTGGTCATGCGGCAGTATATCTCCGGCGGGGCCGGCAGCGGGGTCATTATTGCCCAGGACGGTTACATTGTCACCAACTATCATGTCATCGACGGGGCCCGGCGGATTTCCGTGACAACCCATGACGGGCGGAACTTTGAAGCCAAAGTGGTCGGTAAAGATCCACAGACGGATCTGGCGGTACTGAAGGTGGAGGCCGCGGGGCTGAGGCCGGCGGTTTTTGGTGATTCGGACAAGTTGGTGGTGGGTGAACTGGCCGTAGCCATCGGCAACCCCTTAGGCGAACTGGGGGGCACGGTCACGGAAGGCATTATTTCCGCCCTCAACCGGGATATCATCATCGACGGCCAGACCATGAACTTGCTGCAGACTTCAGCCGCCATTAACCCGGGCAATTCGGGAGGAGGCCTTTTTAACAGCAAGGGTGAGCTCATCGGCATCGTCAATGCCAAGTCCAGCGGCCTGGGCATTGAGGGAATCGGCTTTGCTATTCCGTCCAATACCGTCCAGGACATTGCCTGGCAGCTGGTGGAATACGGCTACGTAAGGGGCCGGGTGGAAGTCGGGGTGACCCTGGTTGATATTGCCGACGTGCGGGCAGCCATGCTGTACGGCGTGCCCCGGTTGGGCGTGTACGTGATTAGTGTACTGTATGAAGACACCGGCTTCCAACCGGGCGACCGGATTGTGAGCGTGGAGGGGAGAGAGATTAACAGCAGTAAAGAGTTTAAGAACATCATCAGCGGGTACAAAGTAGGGGACAACCTCAAAGTAGTGGTGCAGCGGGGCAGGAGTTTCATCGAACTACAGGTGACTTTAAGAGAAGCTCAGGGCCGTAGATAAAGGGTAACTCGTGCATGGGAGTTACCCTTTTCTCTTGGTACGCAGGGCGTAAGGGCCATCCACAGGATAAGAATTCGGAACTGTGGGAATCCTGGTAGCCGGATCTTCCTAATTCTGTCGAATTGGGTGGGTGTCAGCAACACTTCTTGATCATCCACGAAAACCGTGTAACGGAAAGGGTTTAACTTGATTTTTCCCGCGGTCATGACGTCATCTCGTACCAGGCCTTTGGCACGTTTAATCAAGGCCGTCACTTTGGCATAAAGCTCCGGCAGGGACAAGGGTGTGGATAATCTCAATTAATTCATCATCATCTTCCACCAAGAGAATCCGGTAAATCATTTTTTCACCTTCAGGGATAGCATAGCATAGATGTGTGTCCTTTCTGTATCTTTGCTATTCGACAGTAAAAAATCAGTTATTTCTTGAAAAGTCTCATTGCCTTTGCCCTTGTCCAGTGCAACGAAAGGGACCATTATCCGAATTGCTGACGCAAAACAAGTACGGGTGTAACATAATGAAGGGTTGGACAACTTCAAAAAGAGATTTCGGAAAATTCGCTGAAGGATAATCATACCCTCATGTCGAATCTAAGGCTTGAGAAAGAAATCATATTCACAAAGTGATCTAAAAAGGCTGGCTGAGGCAGGACAATGAACAGCCCGCTGGATTCAATTTGCCATCAGCCAATTTCTTGTCAAGGAAGCCGGCGACCGCCGGCAAAGAGAGAATATGGCAGGAATGAAATGGCATACATTTGTTGCAAAGGAGGATAGGGTAACTCGCCAGTGCGAGTTGCCCTGTCTCTTTTCGGCTTAACTGGCACCGGTCAAGGCAGGGGGCGCTGCGGCAGAACTCAATGTGATTCCTTACCGGAATTGCCAAGTAAAGACATGGTTTAGAATCATTTGATTAATAAATGTTAAATAAGAATATTATAAATACCTGTGAAGAGAATTTGAACTATGGTGTAGAAAGATGAAAAGGAATTACCGTTCATATATAATTGCGGTGGAACTTGTACCGGGGCGGGGCATGAAGAAGGGTACTCCTGTTATCGAAAACGGATCTCCAGGGCAGGTACGTAGGTAATTAGATGCCCCAGAGCATGATGCATCTCCTAAGAGCTGCAAGACCAGAAACGGTGATTTCAAAATATTCTGGTTGTGATTTGGCAATCTTTGAGATGTTTATGCGGCATTGGTTTGAGCAAAGCCTACATGGGGCTTACCAAGAACAAACTGTCAAGCGGGTTGATGGCAGTGAAAAGACTTCCTGCCGCATAGCGGACTGATGGCAGCGTTGACATGGGATGTGAGACCTTATGTGCAGTTGCAGCATGTGTGCATAGGGGGTATTCGATGCGGTTAAACCAATTTGAATTCTTAGTCGCCCTCAATTCTTACGGTTCCTTTTCTAATGCTTATTCTCGTCAATTCAGACCTTCGTTCCTATAACATCCGGCCAAGCATTCCTGAAATATCCGGACACCGTTCCTGCGGCATCCGGCCACCATTATCGTATGATTCGGCCAACAGCCGGCACCTTATGTCTGAAGTTTAACATAGATA
>DULZ01000010.1 GCA_012840125.1 Clostridia bacterium
CCTTGCTGGGAAGGACCGATATCGACACTGGAAGTGGTATGGCAAGCCGTACAATGCTTGGCTTCTTCGTAGGGTTCCCACTTGCCGGCGAAAGCGGCGCTGCCTTCCTTGACATAGCGGTTGAGGAGTTCCAAGGTATAAACGGCTACGTCGCCGGAAAGCTTGGCGCAGCGGTCCTTCTTCTCATCGCTGGAAGTGGAGACGCCGGCGGCCCGGGCCCACTTGCTCACCGACATGTGGCACAGGGGGGAACCCGCCACCGTGGTGACTTGTTTCGGGAACTTGCAGTAGCTTTCGTAGCGCTCGCTGGGAAACTCAAACTGGCAGTACCAGCTCAGCAGGTTATCCACCAGGGCGGGATAGTCTTTCCCCGCTACCATGTTGATGAGCATGGCGGCCGAGTTCAGGGAGCCGCAAATGGTACCCCAGCTCACCACTCCTCCGGAGCCCTGCAGCCACAGGTTGTCGGGCAGGGTGGTCCAGGGATAGCCCACCTTTTCCCGCAATAGATCCACGATGGCGTAGAAAGTAGCGTTGGCGCAGGCGCCCCGGGAGAAGTAAAACTCGTAGCCCCGTCTGGCCACTTCATCGGGATCCAGTTCCGCCCAGGGCCAGGGGAAGGGAGGAGGAGTACCGGGATCGCCGGCAGGTGCAGGGGCCGCGGCGCCGGTGTTGATATGTACCGTCCTGGTGGCCCCGTCCCAATCGACCTTGGCACCCAGTGCCTCCGAAACAAAGCGGATGGGTACTAAAGTGGTGCCGTCTTTGATCATGGCGCCGGCGGAATTGACCAGCTGGCCATTGACCATGATTTTGACGGCATCAGAAGCCCGCGCCAGCTGCAAACCGCCCAAGCCTAAAACGCTGGTAGCAGCGGCCGTTCCCGCGGCTACGGCCATGAATTTCCGGCGGGACAGTTTTTCTTTCTCCATACCTATGCAACCTCCTTGTTAATTATTCTTAATTAAAGCGTAACAATTGGAGCCGTTTACTCCCCGGTTGTTTCCTTCTTCACCTCCTCTTGGGAAAGTCTCTTTTTTCACAATCTTTATTAGCCCGCAACAACTAGCGATATTGAAATTTATAATTCGCCGCCGGTTTTCGGATTCCTTTAACAATAACGGAAAAATTCTTTCTAATATTATTAAATTTTCCAAAGATGCGCCGAGCTGGGCTGGAGAAACACAAAGCTGCCCGGGTTCTTTTAACCCGGGCAGCGTAAAAGGAGTGTGGAGACCGGAACCAAAAATTAGTGAAGTTTACGGCATTTTGACGCCGCCTATTTAGTGTGGTCGTCGTGGCAGGTGATGCAGTTCATCTTGCCCTGTTGGGTTTTGGGGGAAGCATTGTTAAGGGTGTGGCAGCCGGCGCAGTGGGCAAATTCCGCCTTCGGCTCCCAAACGGTGATAAAATCAAGCTTGCCTCCCCTGGCCCAGTACTCGTTGAGCATCTCTACCACTTTGGCGGCTGTATCCCCGGAAACCTTGGCACAGCGATCCATCTTTTCCGGGCTGGACGCAGAGACCCCGGCCTCGTTGGCCCACACGCTGACTGAAATATGGCACAAAGGAGACCTGGGGACAGTCGTGATTTGGTCGGGGTACTTGCAGTAAGCTTCGTGGGCTTTCGTCGGCAATTCGGTAGAAGAGTACCACTCGTACAGTGCGTTAATCATGGCATTGCCGTCTTGGGGGCCTGCCGCCAACCCCAGCACCATGCCGGCAGAGTTTAATGCACCGCAGAGGGTACCCCATCCGGCGGCGCCTCCCGCGCCGTACCGCCACATGTCATCGGACAGGGTAGTCCAGGGATAACCCACTTTTGTTTTTAATTGGCTGACGATGGCCAGATAAGCTGCGCTGGCACAACCGCCGTGGGAAAAATAAAACTCATAACCCAGTTTGGCCGTTTCAGCAGGGTCCAGTTCCACATATGTCCAGGGCAGGGCCGGCGGAACGCCCGGGGTAGCGGCGGTACCGGCCTCGGTGGTGATTCTCACCGTGTTGGTGGCTCCGTCCCAGTCCACTTTTGCACCCAAGGCTTCGGAAACAAACCGCACCGGTACCAGGGTAGTGCCGTCTTCGATTTTGGCTCCTTTGGAGTTCACCGGTACTCCGTTCACTAGGATGTTGACACTGGTGGCGGCCGAGGCTAATTTGAGGCCGCTGAGCCCAAAAACACTGCCGGCGGCTGCGGCTCCCGCGGCAAGAGCCATAAATTTCCGGCGGGAAAGGTTGTTATTCTGCACGTAAGGACACCTCCGTTTGATGATAAGTAATGTGAACACTATCCCTTAATCGGCCGCTTTTGGAGAGAGATTTCACCTCCAAGCGTGATGTTATGTAATTAAAAACAACCAGATAATATTTCCTCAAATATTCTATATAGCAGCAGGAATATCCTGCTGGTTTACAAAAAAAATCATAAAAACTTTCGTTATACATATAGTCGGCGAAATGATTGTTCTTGCAAAAAAGGCTGAATTGGCTGGAGCGAAAAGGAACAAATCCGCCGCCGGCAGGAGTCAGAGCAGGTGTAAGGGAATTAATACGAAGCGTAGAACCGGTGCCCGGCCGCCGGTTGGAAGTGGTTATGAAAGAGGTTGCCGGGTGTTATAATGAAATAGGTCTTTTTGCAAAGTTGTGTTATAGTGTATTGTAGGCTTGCTGGAGGATCATCGGAAAGGAGAGTTGCGTAGTGGTACGGGCAAACATTTCATTTTTTATGATTCCTAAGCAGGATGTGGTTTACCTGCCCTATGACGCTACCATGAGGCAAGCTCTGGAGAAAATGGAGTACCATCGTTATACCGCAGTCCCCCTCATCGATGAATGCGGTAAGTACGTGGGCACCTTAACCGAGGGAGACTTGCTGTGGAAAATAAAAAATACTTTTGACTTCACTTTTGAAAGTCTAAACCGGATTCCGCTGACGGAAGTACCCTTGAGGTGGCAGAATCATCCCGTGCGCATCAATGCCACCATCGGGGATTTAATTGAGCGAGCCATTGAACAGAATTTTGTGCCGGTGGTGGATGATGACGACGTGTTCATCGGCATCGTGCGCCGGCGGGAAATCATCGAATACTGTGCGAAGCTTCTCTCTTTGCAGCGGGAGGAGAAGACAGAGTAAAGTAAGGAGTGGAACCGATGTACATCAGCACCAGGGGAAATTACCCGGAAATATCGGCCTCGCAAGCCATCAAGGTGGGTATGGTACCCGCCGGGGGATTGTTTGTCCCCACAGCCATTCCCCGGCTTTCCCTTGAGGAAATAGGGAGTTTGGTGGGTACTTCTTATCAAGCACTGGCTGAGACGATCCTAGCCCGTTACCTGGATGATTACACAGGGAGTGAAATCCGGTCTTGCGTAGCCCAAGCGTACAATGAAAGCAGTTTCGGCGCCCCGGAAGTGACGCCCTTGCGCCGGCTGGAGGACGGGCTGCACATCCTGGAATTGTGGCACGGCCCTACGGCGGCCTTTAAGGATGTGGCACTGCAGCTGATGCCGCACTTGTTGTCGAGGGCGGTCCGGAAAGTAGGTTCCCAAGAGGAAACAGTCATTTTGGTGGCTACTTCCGGCGACACCGGCAAAGCCGCCCTGGAGGGTTTCAAAGACGTACCCGGGATCCGGATCATCGTTTTTTACCCCCATGAAGGGGTGAGCAAGATCCAGCAGCTGCAGATGACCACCACCGACGGCGCCAACACTTATGTGGTCGGGGTGAAAGGGAACTTCGACGATTGCCAGACCGGGGTAAAAAACATTTTCGGGGACAAGGCTTACGCCGGTTACCTGGCCGCGCAGGGTTTTGCATTGTCGTCTGCCAACTCCATCAACTGGGGCCGGCTGCTGCCCCAGGTGGTGTATTACTTTTCCGCTTATTTGCAGTTGGTAGCCCGGGGCGTGATCACCCTGGGAGACCGGATCAATTTTGTGGTGCCCACTGGCAACTTCGGCAACATCCTGGCGGGATGGTATGCTTCCGCCATGGGGCTGCCGGTGCACAAGTTGATTTGCGCTTCCAATGAGAACAAAGTACTGGCGGATTTCTTCGCCAGCGGGACTTACGATCGCCGGCGCGAATTCCGCCCGACCATCAGCCCCTCCATGGACATTTTGATTTCCAGCAATTTGGAGCGGTTTCTCTTTGAAATGAACGGGCGGGATGCCGCCGCCATTCAGAGGTGGATGGAGTCCCTGCAGGCGGAAGGATATTTCGCCGTGGATCCCCGGACGAAAGAGGCCATGGATGAGGTGATCTGGGGCGGTTATGCCACCGAGGCGGAAACCCTAGAGGCTATCCGTGAGGTTTACCGGGAATACGGTTATACCCTGGATCCCCATACCGCCGTCGGCATGAAAGTGTACCGGGACTACCGCCGGGCGACCGGGGATACCGGGGTGACGGTACTGGCGGCCACCGCCAGCCCCTTTAAATTCAATGCCAGTGTGCTCATGGCCATTGCCGGGGAGGAGAGCTTGCAGGGTCTGGACGAGTTTGCCATGCTGGAGGAACTGGCACGGCTTACCGGTATGCCGGTGCACCCGGGGTTGGCAGGATTGGACCGGAAAGAGGTGCGCCATCACCGGTTGGCAGCCAAGGATGAGTTTAGAGCCCGGATCGAAGAAATCCTGGGCCTGAAATAGGAGGCAGCCCCGTTGATGCTCTTAAAGAATGGTTGTCTTGGTCCGCGGCAGCTTTTTAGGTAAGCGGGAAACGGGGGAATACATTTTTTGCATAACCGGCGGTGTTGTTTCATAAAGATCACCAAGAGAAAGATTAATGTAGGGGGGACAAAAATGCCGCCGGTATTTGAAAAGTTTCAGTTCCGGGTGATCCCGCTGGTGGTGGGGGCCGTCTTTGTCGTGGCCGGTTATTTCATCGTGCCTTATGATGTAACTTCCTCGGCTGACTACGTGCCTACCCTGGCGGTGACCGCGGAACAAGTGGTGCAGCTGGAAGGTGTGTTGGGCAAAGTACTTATCGGTTCTTTGTTGATGATTCTCGGTTCCGTCCTGGCCCTGGCCTATTCGTATTTTGAAATCTATCATTCCGTCAAGGCCTGGGGCAGGCCCCACCGGATCCGCCATGCGGTTAAGGGCGCTTTGGCGGTGCTGGTGGCGGTGACCGCCTTCGAGGTGGGCGGCCCCAGTTTAATCTGGCTGGCCGTAGGCGCCGTGGTGGTGCTGTTGATCTTTGGTTCTTATCACCTGCTGGCGGGAAAAGGATTTAACTAAAACATAAAATAGGCACCGGTGACGGTGCCTATTGTTATGCTTGACGTTCTCTTAAGCTCAGGACGAAAGAGCGATTGACCACAGTATGGATGACCAGTGTGTAAATAACGATGAGGAGTAACCTGGCCAGGGTTCTGGCCGGAAGCAAAGCCACCATGGGTACTCCCATGGCCAAGGAGAGCCAGAAAGTGTTGAGGCAAATGGAGACCACTACCTCGGTCAGAGCGATAGCCCCCAGCAGCCGCAAGAAAGTCAGCTCTTTATCCACATTCCGCAGCAGCAAGCCGGGAAGGAGACCGGTTAACCCGGCGCTCAGGGTGAGACCGGGGATGTAGGCCCCGCCGAAAGTGTTGATCATGTAGCCCAGCAAATCTGCTGCGATGCCGGTAAGGAATCCGGCCAGGGGGCCGAAGAGAATGCCGGCCAGGATAATCGGGATTTCCCCGAAGCTGAGCCTTAGTGTCATGGCGCCGGCGACGGGCAGCATGACCGCCATGGTCCTGGTCAGGATAATGCTGACGGCAATCAACATGGCCAGTACCGGTAAGACTTTGATATTCAGCTTCACAAACGAACACCTCCTTTCCCTTTGGTAGGCAGACTTGCCACACCAAAGAGAAAAGAGGCGACCTCTTTCGCAATCTTTAATGTGGCAGCGGATGCGAGATCAACACCGCAGAGGCGGTACGCCTCTTTCGTCCGGGAGCAACTTCCCATCTCCCGGCACTTAACGCGTGATCCCTACTCTGCCTTTTCCAATATGAAATTTTCACGACAGTTCCATTCTACTCCTTTTTCTTGAAAAAGACAAGCATAATTTATCAGAATAAACAAAATTCGTAATTGAATGAGTTTTGCGGCAACAAGTTTATGGCCGGTGGTATTACTTTTTGCCCCGGAGTAAAAGTGGTATAATACCCTTATGTGAGACGAGAACCGGTGGGAGGGATGACAGTGACAGGTCACGGCGACATGTTGGTGCAGGCACGCCTCGCCCTGAAAAAGCTGACCCTGTTGCGGGATATTGGACAAAAAGACGGTATTTTCCCCGTGCTGGAGCAATTCTTGGGGGAATTGTCTGGTGCGCAGGGGGCCTGGGACAGGGCGTTAACATATTACCACGAGTTGGTGGGGAGGTTGTTGGAGCATTCTTTCCAAACTCCTTTTCCGCCGGTGGGTAGCCTTTGGCAGGATTATCTCCTGGACAGCCTGCTCCTGCTGGACAACCCCTTTACCCGGCAGGCGGCCCAAAGGGACTGGGAAGGGCTGCCGGAACCGGTGATTCAGGCAGCGGCCAGGGACCTGCTCCACTTGCAGTGTCTCTATAACCTGGACGCTGCCGTGCTGCGGCAGGCCATGGAGGCGGCTTCCTTTGCCGCCGGTGGCGGGGCCGAAGGATGGGATTTTTCCCTCTGGGAGCCCGGAGGGCAATCCTCCTCCGGTGATGCCGGGTTTGCCTTCCAGTTGAAGCAGTCCTTCCAGTCCGGGGTGGCTTGGGATAAGCTCTTGCAGCCTCTGGTGTTTTATTATCATACCGTCGGCACCGGTGCGTTTAGCTATTGTTATGCCTTTCGCTTCCAGGTGAACGAAGCGGGATGCCGGCTGAAACCGGTATTGGAGCCGGATCCCATCCGGCTGGCCAATTTGATCGGTTATGAAAACCAAAGGCAGCAGGTGGTCCGCAACACCGAACAGTTCGTCAGGGGGTTTCCGGCCAACAACCTGCTGTTATACGGCGACCGGGGTACGGGCAAGTCTTCCACCATTAAGGCTTTGGTGCATGAGTATGGTCCCCGGGGGCTCCGGGTGGTGGAAATGGCCAAGCAGGACTTGAACCGGCTGCCCGAGCTGTTGGATATGATCCGGTATCGCCCGCACAGGTTCATTATTTTCATTGATGACTTATCTTTCGAAGAGGGAGAAGTGGATTACAAGTTCTTAAAAGCGGTGCTGGAAGGCAGCTTGGAAGCCCGGCCCGGCAATGTGCTCATTTACGCCACTTCGAATCGGCGCCACCTCATCAGGGAACGGTTCAGTGACCGGGAATTTACCGGTGACGGGGAGGTCAGGGCCCAGGACACCCTGCAGGAAAAACTGTCTTTGGCGGATCGATTTGCCATGACCATTACCTTTACTTCCCCGGATCAGGAACAATACTTGGCCATTGTGGCCGGGTTGGCGGAGCAGGCAGGGCTGGGGATGGAGCCGGAACAACTGCGAGAAGCGGCTTTGAAATGGGCTCTGTGGCATAACGGCTTTTCCGGCCGCACGGCGCGGCAGTTTATCGATGATTTAAGAGGCAAATTGGGAATGGAGGAGAAGAACCATCGCCGGTAAAGGACTGTTAATCTTCGATTTGGATGATACGCTGGTACACTCTAAAATTGATTTTGACACTTTGGGGAAGTGGATGCGAAGGGAACTGGTGGACCGGGGTATTGCCCGGGATGGCCGGGAACTGGCGGCCATGTCCGTCTCCCAGCTGCTGCAGTTGGCCGACTTGTTCGACCGGGAGCACGGGACCGGTCACGGGGCAGAACTCTGGCGCAAAGTCGAGGAGGCGGAAATGGAAGGCATGGCCCGGGCCACGGTGGAGGACGGAGCCCCGGGAGTGTTAGCGGAACTGAAAGCCAGGGGTTTTGTTTTATGTATTCTGACTAACAATACCCGGTTGGTAGCCACCACGGTGCTGCGGAAGTTTTCCCTGGACCAATACATCGATACTCTCATGACCCGGGAAGAGGTGACCAGGCTGAAACCGGATCCGGAAGGGCTCCTGCGCCTCAAGGAAAAATACCGGGAACAGGTGGACCGGGTGTTTTTCGTTGGCGACAGCTGGATTGACGGGTTGGCGGCCAACCGGGCCGGGATACCTTTTATCGGTTTCAATTGTCTTGAGCCCCGGGATGTGGAGATGGTGGACAATGTTTCCAATTTGAGGGAATTGGTTAGGTTATTAAGAGAAATCAGTCCCCTTGAGGAAGGTGGTTGTGATGGCTAGAAAGACCCTGTATCTCTGCTTGGTTGCTGCCCTCATCTTATCCTTTTTTCCCGGCGTACCGGCGGCGGCCGCCGGGCCCCCTCCGCCGGAAGTTACGGCGCCGGTGGCCCTGCTGATGGATGTGACTTCCGGGGACATCATCTATGCCAAAGGAGAAAACGAACGCTGGGAACCGGCCAGTTTGACCAAGATCATGACCCTCTACTTGCTCAATGAGGCCCTGGCAGAGGGCAAGATCAGCTTGGAGGAGGAGGTGCTGATCTCGGAAAACGCCTGGCGCACCACCGGCTCGAAAATGTTTATTGAAGTGGATACCAGGGTGCCGGTGGAAGAGCTGATCAAAGGTATTACCATCGTGTCCGGCAATGATGCTTGCGTGGCCGTTGCGGAGCGGCTGAGCGGTTCCGTGAGTGCCTTTGCGGATCAGATGAACGCGAAAGCCAAGGAATTGGGGATGGAAAATACCCATTTCGTTAATCCCCACGGGTTGGGAGACCCGGATCATTATTCCACCGCTAAAGATTTGGCCACTTTGGCGCGGCATTACCTGCTGCGCTTCCCCGAAATGTTGCAGTATCACTCCACCCCCAGTTACACCTACAACAATATCAAGCAGCAAAACTATAACGGGCTGCTCAAGTACCCGGAAATTGACGGCCTCAAGACAGGCAGGCTGACCGGGACTTATAACTTGATCGCCACCGGGCAGAAAGACGGCTACCGCTTGCTGGCGGTGATTCTGGGCGCCGGCAGCGAAAAAGAAAGAGAAGCCGATGCATATGCCCTCTTAACCTACGGTTTCAACAACTATCAAGCCCTGAAAGTGGGCGATCAGGGACAAGAATACGGTACCGTCCGTGTCTACAAGGGCAAGAAGGGACGGGTGGCCGCGGTGCTGCCTGAAGATTTGCTGGTGACGGTCTTAAAGGGTGAAAACCCGGAAATCAAAGCCGATTTGCCCAAGTACCTGGAGGCCCCTCTCCAAGCCGGGGATCAGATCGGGGAACTGGTGGTGCAAACCCGGGACGGGGAGAAAAGGTACCCCCTGGTGGCAAAGGAGGAAGTCCCCAGAGGGAATTTCTTGAAAGTGTTTTTCCATTCCATCTGGCTTACTTTACGCGGGCTATTTAGCTAAATGAACAGGGACCCGGAGATGCAGCGGGTCCCTTTAGACTGTATGCAAAGGAACAGCCTGTCAACAAGCTGCAGGGACCCGGAAAAGCGCCCGGGTCCCTGTCCTTATGCTTGGGCTCTTAAGCCCGCTTGGGCCATTAGTTTTAGAGCGTTGTCCCGCAGGATCATCTGCTCCTCGGCCGGCGTGAGGCCCCCGTTGGTCTTGATGTCGTCCAGGAACATGGCGAAGTCTGCCTCCTTTTGCCGTTTGGGGTAGAGGAGCAGGGGAAAATCCGAGCCGTACAGGAGTTTCTCCGGTCCCACCAGGCGGCATACGGCACGGAAGACCCGGCTGCCGTACAAGAGGGGGCTGGCGGCCGTGTCGTAATACACGTTTTGCATGGCCGCCTTAATCTCCGGCCAGAGCTCATAGTAGGGAAGTCCGCCGCCCCAGTGGGCCAGGATGAGTTTCAAGTTGGGGAATTCCCTGGCCAGATCATAGAAGCCGGCTAAGGGGGTGGGGTCTTTGCCAGGGTAGATCCTGCCCACCGGCTCACCTACATGGATATTGACCAGCATCCCGCAGGCATCGGCTGCTTCCATGACCTGGCGGAATTGGGGATCCCGGAGTTCCCAGCCCTGAGCGCCGGGGCCCATTTCCCCCACGCCGATAAAGCCGGCCCGGTAGCATCTTTCCACTTCCCAAACCGCCCGCCAACCGGCCTTGGGGTTTACACTGGCGAAGGCTTCGAACCGGTCCGGGTATTTCTTGATGATCTCCATCATGTAATCGTTGTGGTACTGGCACAGGCCGTGATCCCGCCAGTACCAGCCCTGCATGACGATTTTTTCCACCCCGGCGGCATCGGCCAGGGCAACGGCTTCTTCCGCCGTGGCATAACGCTGCAGGGTGCATTTGGGGTCCGCCAGCAGGCCGAAATAGGTGTCCAGGCGGCAGTACTTTTCCTGGTTCTTGATCACGTCCAGGGGAAACATGTGGGTATGAATATCGATTATGCCCGGCATGACTCTTCCTCCCCTCCCTTTTCGAGCCCGAGGAGCCTGGCGGCATTGTGGTAAAAGACGTTGTGTAAAGCCGGCTGGCCGGCAATTGCCCCTTGCAGGCCGGCCAGCCAAGAGCCGTAATCCGGTTCCTCCGGGCCGGCGGTCTTGAACACCAACGGGTAATTGGAGCCAAACAGGATCTTCCGGTCCCCGGTGATGCAGACGGTGTCCGCCAGCATTTTCGGCGAGCCGGGCTTGGTATGGCCGGCGGTGTCGTAATAAACATTGGCTAGGCATTGCGGCAAGCCTTTTAAGAGCTCATAAAAGGGCAGGCCACCGCCCCAGTGGGCCAGCACCATTTTCAAGAGCGGTTTCTTTTGAGCTAGGTCCACATACTGCTGTAAAGGCACGGTAGACCTGCCCTGGTACCGGGGCCCCAGCGGTTCGCCGGCATGCAGGGTAATGGGTACGTCCAGTTCGATGCATAAATCACAGATGCGCAAGAAATCCTCATCATCCAGGCGAAACCCTTGCCCCTCCGGGTCTAATTCGCCGACGCCTTTCATCCCGGCGGCAATGCACCTTTCGATCTCCCGCAGGGCATTAATCCCGTCATTTGGATTCACCGTGCAAAACCCGATAAAAAGGTCCGGGTGAGCCTGCATGGCCGCCAAGGTATACTCATTTTGCCTCCGGCAGCTTTCGTAGGAGATCATGGGCCAGCCCTGGACCACGGCGCGCTGCACCCCGGTTTTAGCCATGTCCCGTGCAGCTTCGTCATAGTTCACCCAGCGGTGCCCGCCGCGGCGGCGCGGTGTATCCACCAACCGGTAACCGAAGTAGGGATCAACGGCGGCGAAGGCCGGCGGGTCTGTTCCTATTTCTTCCGGCAGCAGGTGGATGTGAAAATCGATGATCAAGATGTTTCCCTCCTCCAATGTTCAGCGGCTGGTTCTCGCTAACCGGCGTGTCAGGCAGAAAACCAACACCAGTGACAGAATCAGGCTGAAACCCACCAGCGCATACTGGCTGACAATTTCTACGGCTTGGAGCCAGTGCTTACCCAGGATCATACCCAGGTAAAGGTACGCGAATATCCAGGGCGCAATCCCCAGTCCCGTGCAGATTAGGAACGGGATCAACCTGGTCTTGGCCATACCGGCAATGAAAGAGACATAATTGCCAAACAGGAAAGGCCGGCTGACGGCCACGATAATTAATCCGTAGCGATCAAACCACTCCTGAGCTGTATCGAGATAGACGGCCGGCAGGCGAAAACGGCGAAAAACCTTTTCCACGGCGGGACGCCCTCCGTAGCGACCCAAGAGATAAGGAATGATAGCGCCTGCCATGTAACCGGCCACCCCCAAGCCTGTGGCCGCGGCCAAATCCTGCATATCCCGGCCCAGGATAAAGCCGGACCAGGCCAGCAGCAGTCCGCCCGGCAGGGGAATGGCTATCCCTTCCATCAGGGTGGTGAGCAGGATTAGGGGATAACCTTGGAGCTTAAACAACCATTCCATGGGCAATCCTTCCAAAATATGAAATGTGGGGCAATAATAGCATAATCCAAGGAAAGCCGTTTGGCAACTACCGGCATGATCGGATTCGTTATCCGGGCAGGCCGTGGGGGACGGGGGCCGGAGGCCGGGCCTGTCTAGCAGAAATTGGCTGGCGAATGGCGGAGGAAAACCGGCGATATGAGTCGAACTATTCAATCAATTCTGTATAAGGGGGAAAGAAATGCTCCTCAAGCCCTTGGGCCTTCAGGCCAAGATTACCTGGCTGGCCTTTAGCGTGGTGCTGATATCCCTGGTGCTGGGAGCTGTGGTGCTGGTAGGTCATTACGCCAGGAGCCTGGAGCAGGAAATCGGGTACCGGGCCCTGGCCATCGCGCGAGCCCTGTCGCAAATGGAAGAAATCCAGCAAAACGTAGGCAAGCCCGGCGGCAGTGAAGTCATTCAACCGATTGCCGAGCGGACCAGGTTGGCCACCAATGTGGAGTATATCGTCGTCCTGGATATGAACAAGATCAGGTATTCTCACCCGCTGGAGTCGTACATTGGCACCACCTTCGGCGGTGGGGATGAAGGCCCCGCTTTTGCCAACCACGAGTATTTGTCCCGGGCGGAAGGTGTTCTTGGCCCGTCGATCCGGGCTTTCGTGCCGGTGAAAACCGATGAAGGATTAACCCAAGTCGGCGTGGTAGTGGTGGGAGTGTTAACGCCGACTCTCCGGCAGATCCTGTTTGATATTCGCTGGGAAATCGGTGTTTCTTTACTGGTGGGCATCCTGGCCGGTTTTATCGGTTCTGTTTACCTGGCCAAAGATATTAAGAAAACTCTATTTAACCTGGAGCCCTGGGAGATTGCCCAGTTATTGGAAGAAAGAATCGCGATTTTTCAGGCTTTGGAAGACGGTATTGTGGCTATTGACCGGGAACACAAGATTACCGTGTTTAATGAAGCGGCAAGAAGGCTGACCGGTGTTTCCGGTGATGTCATCGGCAAACCCATCCTGGAAGTGATCCCCGATTCCCGCCTGCCCAAGACGGCGGTTACGGGGGAAGCGGTGTTCAACCAGGAACGCCCCATCGGCAAATCCGTGATTCTGACCAGCCGCTTTCCCATCAAAGTGAAGGGCGAAATTGTCGGAGCTGTTTCCTTGTTCCGCGACAAAACGGAAGTGCGCCGCCTGGCCGAGGAACTGACGGGGGTGAAACAGTTCATCGAGGCCTTGCGGGTCCAGAGCCATGAATATATGAATAAGCTGCATACCATTGCCGGCCTTTTGCAGCTGAAGCGCTATGAAGAAGCCATGGAGTATATTTTCGCCGTCAGCGAGGAACAGCAGGAATTGACTACTTTTCTGGGACGGAATATCAAAGACTACAGCGTGGCCGGGCTGCTGCTAGGCAAGTACAGCCGCGCCAAAGAGCTGCAGATTGAGCTGGTAATAGACCGGCGCAGCCGCATGTCTTCTTGGCCGGAGCAGGGAGAGAGTGCGCCGCTGGTTATCATTCTGGGCAACTTGCTGGAAAATGCCATGGAAGCCGTGGCCGACATGCCTGCCGAAAGGCGAAAAGTCTACTGCTCCCTGCGGGAGGAGCAGGGCATTTTGGAAATTGTGATCCGGGATACAGGTCAGGGCATACCGGCAGCCATCCGGGACCGGATCTTCGTGCAGGGCTTTTCCACCAAAGGTACCCAACGGGGATACGGCCTCGCTTTGGTCCGGCAGGCGGTGCTGAGCTGCCGGGGGGAGATACAAGTGGAGAGTATTGAGAACCAGGGGACTACCTTTACGGTTCGTTTACCTGTTGGCACAGGAGGTCGAGAGCCATGATCGGTATCGTGATCGTCGAAGATGACCCAATGGTGTTAGAAATAAACCAGCAATACATTGAAGCAGTGGGAGGCTTTCGCATTCTCGGCACGGCGACTCATGCCGCCGAGGGATTGGAATTGGTGCGCCAGCTGCGCCCGCAGCTGCTGCTCTTGGATGTGTTTTTGCCGGATCAGAAAGGAATTGAAGTGCTGCAGGAAATCAGGCGTTTGGAGCTGCCCACCGATGTGCTGATGGTGACGGCCGCCCGGGATGTGGAGACCATCCAGCTGGGTTTTCGCTACGGGGTGGTGGATTATATTATCAAGCCCTTCCGTTTTGAAAGGATTAAAAGCTCCCTGGAATCTTACCGGGAGATGTACTACCGCCTGCAGGAAAAAGAGGCATTGAACCAAGCGGACATTGATAACATGGGACTGGGCAAAGTTAAGGCGGTGAAGGAGGAACTGCCGAAAGGCCTGACGGAAACCACTTTGAAACAGGTTTTGCTCCTGCTGGTGAAAGGGAGAAAGAGTTATTCCGCCGAGGAAGTGGCCGCTGAAGTCGGTTTGTCCAGGGTGACGGCCCGCCGCTATCTGGAATACCTGGAGAAGACGGGCCGAGCGGAACTGGAACTGCAGTACGGCTCCGTCGGCAGGCCGGTCAACCGGTATCGCCTCAAATAGCGAAAAGGTGTTAGCCATGATGAACAAGGTGTACGTCTTTTGCCTGATTTGCCTTTTCTTACTGCCGTTGGTGTCCGGATGCCAGACGCGGGCCATGGACTTGGAGCAGGTAAGTTACGAGGAAAGAATAGTGATCAAGTTCTCCCATGTGGTAGCGGAATCCTCACCGAAAGGGCAAGCGGCCAATCGTTTCGCCGCTTTGGTGAAGGAAAGGACCGGCGGGAGGGTGGAAGTGCAGGTTTATCCCAATTCCGTCCTCTATAAGGATGGGGAAGAAATGGAAGCTCTAGTCAAGGGACAGGTGCAGATGATCGCCCCCGCCACGGCGAAAGTGGCGGAGAAGTTCCCCCTGTGGCAGATTTTTGACTTGCCTTTTCTCTTCCTGAATGAGGAAGAAGTACACCGGGTGATGGACGGGGAAGTGGGGCAGCAGTTGTTTCAAATGCTGGAACCTCACCGGATCAAAGCCATCGCCATGTGGGACAACGGGTTTAAACAGATTACCACCACCGTCCCATTGCGAAAACTGGAGGATTTTAGGGGCATCAAGTTCAGGGTGATGCCGGGCAGCCTGGTGCTGGAGCGGCAGTTCCGCTTGCTGGGCGCGGAACCGGTGCCCTATGCTTTCGATGATGTTTATAAAGCCCTGGAAGAAGGAAGAGTCCAGGGAACGGAAAACTCCGCCTCCAACATCTATTCCAAGAAGTTCTATGAACTGCAGCCCTATCTTACGATCAGCAATCACGGGTTCTTAGGCTACGTGGTTCTGGTGAACGGTCCTTTTTGGGATAACTTGCCGGAGGATATCAAGTTGATCATCGAGGAAACCATGGAGGAGGTTACCCAGTGGCAGCGGGAGATGGCGGCGGAGCAAAATGCAGCTGACCTGGAAGCCATCCTGGGCACCGGCCGGGTGGAAGCCTGGTGGTTAACCCCGGAGGAAAAAGAACGCTGGCGTCAAATGATGCAGCCTGTTTACCGGGATTTTGAAAACCTGGGCGGGGCTCAGTTGCTGGCCAGCGCCAGGCGAGATCTGGGCCTCGATTGATGGTTTAAGCAAGGGGTAGGCACAGGCCAGAGGCTGTGCCGTCTTCCCGGGCAGCCGGTATGGACCGGAGGCAGCTCAGGTACGGCTCGCTCCGGTGATACCGGTTGCCTTTTTTGTTAGGTGATCCCGCCGGGCAGGCCGTGTCTTGTCACGTTGACTGTTAAAAGGAGGAGGAGTACAATCTACTTGAATGAAATACACCGGTCCCGGGTGTATCCGGGGTGCTATCCGGTAATACTGGAAGTAGACGCCATGATCCGGTGGTGGTTTTCCATGCGCAAAGCGGTGATTGTTTTTTTATTGGCTATATGTCTGCTGGCCGGCGGTTGTGCTCCCGGCAGCGGTGAAATGAGTACCGGTCCGGGTGCCGGGACGGCAGCCAAGCCCCTGGTGGTGGCCACCATTTTTCCATTGGCTGACCTGGTCCGCCAGATCGGGGGAGACAAGGTGGAGGTGGCGGCTTTACTGCCGGCCGGTGCCAGTCCTCATACTTTTGAGCCTACGCCGAAGGAGATGAAGGCAGTGAGCCGGGCCAGTCTCTTCGTGTCCGTGGGGGCGGGTTTGGATGTCTGGGGACAAAAGCTCCTGGCCGCGGCGGGCACCGGTGTGCCGGCTTTGGCGGTTACGGACGGATTGAGATTGCTTCCTTTAGCGGGGCGGCATGACCGGCACGGTGAAGAACACGAACATGCAGGAGAGGAGGGCGATCCCCACGTCTGGTTGGATCCGGTGCTGGTCCGGGATGAGATCGCGCCTAGGCTGGCCGGGGAAATGTCCCGCTTGTGGCCCGCCTGGGCTGACTATTTTCAGGAGAACCTGCATAAGCTGCAAGGGGAACTGAGCAAGTTGGATGAGGAGTTCCTGTCTTCGACGGCGGGGCCGGAAAAACCGAGGTTTATTTCCTTCCATGCCGCCTGGGGTTACCTGACCCGGCGTTACGGCTGGGAAGAAGTGGCCAGCGTCCTGGCATATCCGGGCCAGGAACCCTCTGCCCGCTGGCTGAAAGAATTGACGGACCTGGCGGTACGGGAAGGGGTAAAAACCGTTATCATCGAGCCCCAGTTTAACCCGCAGCCGGCAGAGCTTTTGGCGGAGGAAATCGGCGGCCGGGTGTTAATCCTGGATCCCATCGGCGGGGAAGGAGTAGAGGGACGTGACAGTTACTTGGCGCTGATGCGGTACAACCTGACCGTGATGAAGGAGGCGCTGGAATTCTAATGCTGGCTTTGGAGGTGGCGGGTCTAAAAGCCTGTATCGGTAATCACGTTATACTGGATCAAGTAAGCTTTCGGGTGCAAGAAGGAGAATTGGCGGCGCTGATTGGTGCCAACGGCGCCGGGAAGACTACCCTCCTGAAGGTGCTGACGGGGATCATGAAGCCGGTAGAAGGAATGGTCAAGGTTTTTGGGGAACCCCTCACCAAGGAAAACCGGAAACTCCTCAGCTACCTGCCGCAGAAGAGCCATTTCGACCCGCATTTTCCCCTGCGGGTTTTTGATGCCGTGCAGCTGGGCCGGACGGCCTGGTCCTTGTTCCGGCGTCCCCGCCGGGAGGACATGGAGCGGGTGGAGTGGTGCCTGGCCCAAGTCGGCCTGCTGGATCTGGCCCACCGGCCCATCGGGGAGCTGTCCGGGGGCCAGCAGCAGCTGGTTTTCCTGGCCAGGGCGCTGTTCGGCCGGCCCCGCTTGTTATTGTTGGATGAACCCACTACCGGTTTGGATGTCACGGCGCGGCAGCGTTTTTACCGGTTGTTAAAGGACTTAAAGCACCAACTGGGCTTGACGGTATTAATCGTCACCCATGACCTGGAGGCCGTCGTAGCCCATGCCGACCGGGTGATCCTGCTGGAAAACCAAAAAGTAGCCTATGAAGGCAGCCCTAACGCCGCGGTTAAGACTCAGGCTTTTCTCCGGGTGGTGGATTAAAAGTGGAAATGTTGTCTTACGGTTTCATGCAAAAAGCCGTCCTGGCCAGTTTGGTGCTGAGCCTGGTGTCAGCGGTAGCCGGGTTTTTTGTGGTGCTGAAAAGATTGTCCTTTATCGGTGCCGGCATTTCCCATTCCGCTTTTGGCGGGGTGGCTTTCGGCTTGGTGCTGGGGCTAAATCCCCTGGGGACGGCAGGTGTCTTTGCCCTGGCGGTGGCCCTGTTCCTCGCCTGGATTAGCCGGCGGGGAGCCCTGCCTGAAGATACGGCCATCGGGATCTTTTTCAGCGGGGCCATGGCCATGGGTATTGCTTTCTTGAGCTTTGGCAAAGGCTATTACGGCGATGCCATGAGCTACCTTTTCGGAAACGTGCTGGCGGTGTCCACGGGGGATCTATGGTTGCTGGCCGGGGCGGGAGCTGTGGTGCTGGTCTTCCTGTTGGCGACCTTCAAGGCCCTGCTCTGCCTGTGCTTTGACGAGGAGCTGGCCTATGCCAGCAACTTGCCGGTGGGTATCCTCTATTACGGTTTGATGGTGGCCCTGGCTTTGACCGTCATGGTGGCGGTGAAGACCGTGGGGATTGTGCTGGCGTCCGCCTTGCTGGTAACGCCGGCGGCCACCGGTTACCAGCTGTCCAAAGACTACAAAGGGATGCTGCTCATCAGTGTGGCCAGCAGCCTGGTCTCTTCCTTTGCCGGCTTGTGGCTGTCTTACCAGTACGGCCTGGCCTCAGGCGCCGCCATTGTGCTTTGCGCCACCGGCATCTTCCTGCTGGCTTTTCTTTTTTCCCCGCGTAAAGCAGTCTTCTGGCGGCCCAAAGCCCGGGGGGACGTGGAAACAAAACAGGAAACGATGTGAATGATATGCTCAGGAAGGAGGTTTTTGCCGTGGGTGAACTGGTGATGGCGGCTATTGTACCTCACCCGCCGGTCATGGTGGAGGAAGTGGGACGGGGTGAAGAGTTGAGAGTGCAGGCAACCCGGGACAGCATGAAGACCTTGGCCGGGAACCTGGCACAGCTGCAGCCGGACACTCTGGTGGTCATTACGCCCCATGGAGCCCTGTTCTCCGACGCTATTACCATGCCGGCTCAAGATACCCTGGCGGGGGATTTGGGGCGGTTTCGCGCCCCTCAGGTCCGGCTGGAGTACGAAAGGGACCGGGAACTGGCGGAGCTTCTTTATCGCTGCGCTTGGGAGCGGAACATACCCACCCATCATTTGGAGCCGGACCTGGCCCGAAGGTACGGGATCAGCCCCCAGCTGGATCACGGCATTGTGGCGCCGCTGTCTTTCTTCCGGCATTTGGAGCCGAAACCGCGGCTGCTGCAGGTGAACATGGGGCTCTTTGGCCGGGAACGGCTGTACGAGTTTGGCATCGCCATGCAAGAGGCCATCAAGCAATCCTCCCGCCGGGTGGCGGTGATTGCCAGCAGCGACCTGTCCCACCGGGTGACGCCGGATGCGCCGGCAGGATACGATCCCCGTGGGCAGGAATTCGACCTGGCCCTCAAGGGGCTGCTGGAAGCCTTTGACGTGCCGGGTATTCTGGCGATACCTGAGGAACTACGGGAAGCGGCGGGAGAATGCGGTTACCGGGCCATTGTCATGGCTTTAGGTGCCCTGGACGGTTACGAAGTGGACCACCGGGTGCTCTCCTACGAGGCTCCTTTTGGCGTGGGTTACCTGGTGGCGCGGTTTATACCCGGCTCCCCTGCTGAGAAGCGTAAGCTGCTGGACTGGCTCTTGCAGGAACGGCAGGCCAGGCGCGCCGCCAGAAAGCAGGCGGAATCGCCGGTGGTGCAGCTGGCGCGGCAAAGCCTGGAGCATTATTACGACACGGGTAAGATGCTCCGGGATACGGAGATTAAGCTGCCCCCTGATTTACCGCCCCGGGCCGGTGTCTTTGTTTCTTTGAAAAAGGACGGGCAGCTGCGGGGGTGTATCGGCACCACCGCCCTGACGACACCGAGTTTAAGAGACGAGATCATCGCCAACGCCCTGAAGGCGGCGTTGGAGGATCCCCGGTTTGAACCGGTGGAAAGGGATGAGCTGGATGAACTGACCATTTCCGTGGACGTACTGGGGCAGCCGGAGCCGGTGGCCGGCCTGGCGGATTTGGACCCCCAGCAATACGGTGTCATCGTCAGCAGCGGCGGCAAGCGGGGGTTGTTACTGCCGGCCCTGGAAGGGGTCAATACCGCTGAGCAGCAGGTGGAGATTTGCCGGCGGAAAGCAGGTATTGGACCCCGGGAGCCGGTGAAACTGGAACGGTTTACGGTCACCCGTTTTACATAGAAAGGAAGGTCCGCCATGCGTGAAGCTCTGTGGTACCGCTCCGTGGGAGACCAAAGAACGGTTTGCTCCCTGTGCCCCCATCACTGCCGGCTGGCCCCGGGGCAAGCGGGCCTGTGCCGGGTGCGGTACAACCGGAACGGGATGCTCTATACCCGCAATTACGGCCTGTGTACCCAGCCGGTGCTGGATCCCATGGAGAAAAAACCTTTGTATCATTTTTATCCCGGCAGCTCCATTTTGTCCGTGGGAACCCTGGGCTGCAATTTCCGGTGCAAGTTTTGTCAAAACTGGCAATTGGCCCACGGCGATCCGGTCCTGTTTCAGGTGAAGCCGGAAGAACTGGCGGAGCTGGCGGTGCGGGCCAAAGAACATGGTTGCGCCGGCATTGCCTACACTTATTCGGAACCCACCGTCTGGTATGAATTTGTGTTGGAAACTGCCAGGTTGATCCATGAGCAAGGTTTAAAGAATGTACTGGTGACCAACGGCTTTATGGCGGCGGAGCCTTTCGAGGAACTGCTCCCCTATATCGATGCCCTCAATATTGATGTCAAAGGGTTCAACCGGGAATTCTATCAAAAGACGGTGGGTGGGGATTACCGGCCGGTACTCGACAGAGCCAAACAAGCTCACCGGGCGGGCAAACATGTGGAGATCACCACCCTGCTGGTGCCGGGCTTGAACGACGGGGAAGAGGAAATTGAGGCGCTGGTGACCTGGTTGGCAACGGAGTTGGGGGCGGAGGTACCCCTGCACTTGTCCCGCTATGTACCTCATTACCGGTTGGAACTCCCGCCCACGCCTGGGGAAACCTTGCTCAAAGCGAAAGAAATTGCCGGGCAAAAACTCCACCATGTATACCTGGGCAACGCCCCTGAACTGGGAGGGTCTCCTACCTACTGTCCCCAGTGTCGCCGGCCCGTCATTGAAAGAAAGGGTTTTTGGGTCGTGAAGACCGTTCTTGAGAAAAATGCTTGCGGGTATTGTGGCTACACCCTGAATATCGTTGTTAAGTCTTGAACACGGGAGGTTTTACATTTGCACGGTTTAGCACAGGCAGCCAGGGTGGTGCTGGCTGATTGTTTAGGCGTCAAAGGAAACGAGAACGTATTGGTTGTCATCGATGAACCCCTGCGCGCCGTTGGGGAGGCCCTGTGGGCGCAAGCCCGGGAACTGGGGGCGGAAGCGGTCCTGATGGAGATGCTCCCCAGGGAGTCCAACGGCCAAGAACCGCCGGCCATGGTGGCCCAGGCGATGCTGGCGGCCGGTGCCGTGGTCCTGGCTACTTCCAAATCCCTCTCCCACACCAAAGCCAGGAAAGAAGCCAATAACCGCGGCGCCAGGGTGGCTTCCATGCCCGGCATCACGGCCGAAGCCATGGCCCGGACCTTGCAAGGGGTAGATGAAGGGTTAAAAGCCAGGGCCCGGCGGTATGCCGCCCTGTTAAGGGACGCCAGGGAGGTGCGCCTTACCACCCCGGCCGGCACGGATTTAACTTTCTCCATTGAGGGACGGCCGGCGACAGCGGATGGAGGAGACTTGTCCTTTCCCGGGGCCTTCGGCAATTTGCCTGCCGGCGAAGCCTTTGTGGCGCCGGTGGAAGGCACCGCTGAGGGCAGGCTGGTTATAGACGGGTCCATGGCCGGGATTGGGTTGCTCACCCAGCCCATCCGCATCCAAGTGGAGCAGGGGACGGCGGTGCGCATCACCGGGGGGCAGGAAGCGGCCCGGCTGGAAGCACTGCTGGCTCCCCACGGGGAAAAGGCGAGGAATATTGCGGAACTGGGCATCGGCTTAAATGAGTTTGCCCGGATCACCGGCCTGGTGCTGGAGGACGAAAAAGCCATGGGTACGGTGCACATTGCCCTGGGCGACAACAGCACCTTTGGGGGGCAGGTGGAAGTGCCCAGTCATTTGGACGGCGTCATCCTCAAACCCACCCTCTGGCTGGATGGGCAAAAGGTCATCGAAAACGGGAAACTCCTGGTGGAATAGAGTGTTGTGTTCTGCTGTTTCCTTCGCTAAAATAATGGGTGGTAAAGTATCAGGAGAAATGGAGGTTGCAAGTTGGAACAGCAGTTTGAGAAGCTCAAGGAGTACCTGAACATGGATACGGAGATTTCCTTTGAAGAGTTCGAATCTTACTATAATGACGTGATCGGGTACCTGCAGCAAAACTACCAGGAGATGGATCACGCCTCTTTAATCAAAGCCCGGTATATTACTTCCATCGTGGCGGCCAACGCCTTTGACCGGGCGCGCCGGAAAGGGCCCCAGCACAAGAAATACCGCAAGATGGCGGAAAAATGCGAGTTCTGGGCTGAGGCCATCAAGTATCGCTTGTTAAAAGAAGGGCTGACGGAAGCACAGCTGGAGGAAGCGGAGCAGAAATTAAGCGAAGCCGTATAAAATGGAAAATCCTCCTGCCGGGAACGGCAAGGAGGATTTCCTATTGGTCTAGGAACCGCTTCTTAATGAATACGGCCACCACCGCCAGGGTCAGGATAACCAGCAGTACCAGGGCAACGGTGGAATAGGTGTCAAAATACCCGGCGATTTTTTCCCAGGCCTGGCCTGCGGCCCGGCCGAGATAAACCAGGACTAAGTTCCAAATAGAGGTACCTATTGTTGTCAAAACCAGGAAGAAGGTGAATTTCATCCGGGCCATCCCGGCCGGTACGGAAATCAAGCTGCGCACGATGGGAATAAAGCGGCAGAAAAAAACGGCGGCGCTGCCGTGCCGGTGAAACCATCTTTCCGCCAGACGCACGTCTTCCCTCTTCAGGCGCAGGGTTCTGCCGACGGGACCGCCAAACAGCGCTTCCAGGCGGTCTACATGGAGCAGGCGTCCCAAGCTGTAGAGGATAATAGCCCCGGCAACAGATCCCAGGGTAGCCGCCACGACAACCCCCCAGACCTTTAGAGGCGTCATGGTGGTCATAAAGCCGGCGAAGGTAAGGATCACTTCCGACGGGATCGGCGGGAAAATGTTTTCCAGGGCGATCAAGAGGAATACGCCCAGGTAACCGTATTGACTGATGACTGCCAAAACTGTCTCCTGCAAACTGTGCCCCCCTAATGACTAAAGATGATTTACGCATACAGTTAACACCGGTTGCCCGGTGGTGTCTTGCCAAGCGGCCGCTTCTACTAGCATACCAGATTCCGGCGCGAAAAAAAACCACCAACCTGTTGACGAAACTCCCGCCATTGTCTATTATATTAAGCAAGAAAGCGGCCATAATTCCATACTGGGTAGTACGGTGAGGACGGTAGGATTTCGCAACGGAAAGGGTGGGTACACCCTTGTCCATGTATTCATGATGCATGGGTGTTTTTGTGCCGTTGGTTGATTAGCTCCCTATCGGGAGCTTTTTTATTAAGTTCAGCTTGAGAGTGTTAAGGAGGCATGAATTGATGGTAAAGAGAAGGTTGTACGGTAGGATGGCAGGTTTTTTATTGCTCATCGGTTTATTGGTACTGGCAGGAGTGGCGGCGGGCTGCTCCTCCGGGGGAGGACAGCAGGGCAGTGAGGTAGTGGAGCTGAAGCTGGCTCATTTCTTCCCCAGCGTGCACCCGGTAGAAACGGAACTGCTGCAGCCCTGGGCCAAGGCCATTGAAGAGGCCACCGGGGGACGGGTGCGGATCACCACTTATCCCGGGGAAACCCTGGCCAAAGCCACGGATATTTATGCCGGCGTGGTAGACGGTATTGCCGATATCGGTTTATCTTGCTTTTCCTATACCAGGGGACGGTTCCCGGTGTTGGAAGCTTTTGAATTGCCCGGAATCATCTACAAGAATTCCAAAGTAGCCAGCCAAGTGGCCTGGGAAGGGATTCAGGAACTGAACCCCCAGGAAGTGCAGGATACCAAACTGTTCATGGTGTTTGCCACCGGTTCCGGGGATTTGTTCACCAAGAAGCCGGTGCGGAATTTGGATGACCTGCAGGGCATGTTGATTAGAGCCACCGGGCTGAGCGCCAAGACACTGCAGGCGTTAGGGGCGGTGCCGGAAGCCATGGCCCAGTCGGAAGCTTACGAGGCGTTGGCAAAAGGGGTTGTCCACGGTAACATGGGGCCCATGGAAATCCTGCAAGGATGGAAAATTGCTGAAGTGACCGATTATATTACGAAAACTCCTTTTCTTTACAATACTCTGTTCTTCATCACCATGAATTTAGACAAATGGAACTCCCTCCCGCAGGATGTGCAGGAAGCAATCCTGAAAGTGAATGAGGAGTATTTCAATAATGTCGCCGTAGGATTGTGGGATTGGCAAAACGAGCAAGCTTTTGAATACGCCGTCGGTGAGATGGGGATGGAAGTCATTGAGCTCAGTGCTGAGGAAACGGAGCGCTGGATTAAACAAGTGGAAGGGATTCAGAACGAGTATCTGGCCAATACGCGGGAGCAGGGATTGCCGGGCGACAAAGCTTTAGAGCTAGTCAAGACTTTGGCAGCAAAATACAACCAGGAATTTTAAGTTGCATAAGGTGGGACTGATATGAAACAAGCATCGGAAAGAACCGTTCGTTATGATACTTCCGTCAGTTGGCCAAAATGGTTAACGGGAACTCCTTTGGCAAGCTTGGTCATGAGTACCAGCAAACTGCTGGACCGGATTGCCGGGCTGGCGGTCACCGCGGCCATGCTGCTGGTGGTGGCCAATGTGATCATGCGTACCTTGTTCAATAAGCCGATTCTAGGTGCTTTGGAGTACGTCAGCATGTTGTTTGCCGTGGCCGTTGGATTCTCCCTGGCCTTGTGTGCCGCCCACAACGGCCACATTGCCATTGACCTGTTGGTGGAACGGCTGCACCCAAGGGTCAGGTTACTGGTTGATGCTGTCATCCGCCTGGTGACCATCATCTTCTTGGGCGCCTGTACCTGGGGCCTGGTCCTGTATGCCAGGACCACCGCCGCCAGCGGTTTGGTTTCGCCTACCACCCAGACCCCTGTTCATCCCTTTATCGGTCTGGTGGCCTTGGGCTTCTTCCTTTTTTCCCTGGTGCAGGTGCTAAAGCTGGTGCAGGGCCTGGGCAAAGGCGGTCGTGGGGATGAGTGAGTTTGCCATCGGTTGTATGGGCATCATTGCTTTGCTGGTTCTCATGGGTTTGCGCATGCCCATCGCCCTGGCCATGGCGCTGGTGGGTTTTGCCGGTTTCAGCATCTTGACCAGCCCGCAAGCCGCCCTGCGCATGCTGGCGACGGAGATCTATGCCAATTTCTCGTCCGCCACTCTAAGCGTCATCGTCATGTTTATTTGGATGGGTTTTCTCGCCTATTATTCCGGCATCGGCACCCAGCTGTATCAATTTGCCTATAAGCTCATGGGCCATTTGCCGGGTGGGCTGGCCATGGCCACCCAAGGGGCCTGTGCCATTTTCGGGGCCATTTGCGGGTCCAATACGGCGACGGCGGCTACCATTGGCGCCATTGCCCTGCCGGAAATGAAAAAATATAACTATGATGCTTCCTTGGCCACGGCCGGCGTGGCGGCGGGCGGTGTCTTAGGGGTTCTCATTCCCCCCAGCGTCATCTTGCTGATATACGGCACTGCCACGGAGCAATCCATCGGCAAGCTGTTCATGGCAGGAGTGCTCCCGGGCTTGCTGCTGGCGCTGCTGTACATGCTGGTGGTCTACATCCTGGCTCTGCGCAATCCCGGCATTGCCCCGCCCGGGCCCAAGGCTAGCTGGCAAGAGAGACTGTCCTCATTAAAGGGCGGTCTATGGGAAGTAGTCTGTGTCTTTTGCTTATCCATCGGCGGGCTGTTTGCCGGTTGGTTCAGTCCTACGGAAGCAGGTGCGGTGGGAGCCGGCGGAGTACTGTTGGTGTCTTTGGTCGGCAGGAAGCTCGATTGGAAAGGTTTTGAAAAATCCCTGCTGGATACCACCAGGACGACAGCCATGATCATGCTTCTAGTGGCCGGAGCCGTTGTTTTCGGGCGCTTCATGGCCGTAAGCCGGGTGCCTTTCGAGTTTGCTAACTGGGCCAGTTCCCTGTCCTGGCCGCCCTTTGCCATCATGGGGATTGTGCTGGTGATTTACTTTATCCTTGGCTGCTTTATTGATTCCCTGGCCCTGGTGCTGTTGACCATCCCCATTTTTTACCCGGTGGTGGTCGATACCCTTGGCTATGACCCGATTTGGTTTGGGGTCATGATCGTGATGGTAGTGGCCATGGGAGTAATTACACCTCCGGTGGGCATGAATGTTTACGTGATCAAAGGAGTAGCGCCGGAGGTCAGCCTGGAAACGATTTTTAGAGGCATTTGGCCGTTCCTCTTGGCAATTGTGGCCTGTATTGTGATCTTGATGATTTTCCCTCCTTTGGCTACCTATCTACCAAGCCTGATGGGATCATAACGCAAGCCGGTATTAATGGCATTCCATTGATACCGGCTTTCTTAGTGGGTATAGGCCGGCTTAAGCCCATGATTCGGAGAGTTAATTATATGTCCGGGTGCACCGCCAGAGAGTTGTTGTTTCTTTGATGCCTTCTATAACAGGCACAACCGTTTACCGGCCCGGCGCCGGTTACGGTCCCCATATCACATGTTCCGTCTCCGAATAAAGGGCAGTAGCCGTCGCACACGGCGTCTTTCAAAGACATCACCTCGCTTTTATCCCTAGTTTGCCCGGGGAAATTTTTTTTAGACCGGGGCGGGAAAAACAAAAGTTCTTGTTGCATTAATATACAGCAGAATGTATAATTATAAACAATATTAATGGTGGTGATGTGATTATGATTAAAGCGAGCATTATCGGCGCCACGGGCTATACCGGGGTGGAACTGGTCAGGATCCTGTCCTGCCATCCGGAAGTGCAGCTTACGGTGCTGACTTCCCAAAGCTACGTTGGGGAAAACATGGCTGACATCTATCCCAGCCTGAAGGGTAAAGTGGATTTAGCCTGCGCGGAGCAGGATATCCCGCAGGTCATCTCCGCCAGCGACGTGGTTTTTGTGGCTTTGCCCCATGGGCATTCAGTGCCGGTGGTGCAGGAAGCGGTCCGGCAGGGTAAGAAGGTAATTGATTTAGGGGCGGATTTCCGTTTCCGCCGGGCGGAGGTCTATGAACAGTGGTATCAAGTCCGGCACGAAGCACCGGAACTGGCGGCTGCTGCCGTCTACGGGCTGCCGGAACTATACCGCAGGGACATCAAGGAAGCTGCCCTGGTAGCCAATCCGGGCTGTTACCCTACCTGCAGCATTTTAGCTCTGGCTCCGGCGCTGACAGGGGGATTCATTGAACCTGAAACCATTATTATCGACGCTAAATCGGGCCTGTCCGGAGCGGGCCGGAAAGCCACTTTGACCACCCATTTTGGGGAGGTCAACGAGAATGTGAATCCTTATGGAGTGGCCGGCCACCGTCACACTCCGGAAATCGAGCAGGAATTGGCGGTCCTGGCCGGGGTTGATGTCCGGGTGTCCTTCACGCCCCATTTGATGCCTATGACGCGGGGTATTCTGGCTACTTGTTACGCCGCCGTCAAACCCGGTGTCACGGAAAAAGAGGTGCGGGAGGCATATGAGCAGTTCTACGAGGGGGAAGCTTTTGTCCATGTGCTGCCGCCGGGGGCCTGGCCTCATACTAAATGGGTATACGGGTCCAACCGCTGCCTGGTGAACCTGACCGTAGACAAAAGGACTAATCGTTTAATCGCCTGCGCCGTGATCGATAACCTGGTCAAGGGTGCCTCCGGGCAAGCGGTGCAGAATATGAACTTGCTTTTTGGTTTACCTGAAACCATGGCCTTGGACTTCAATGGAATATATCCGTAAAGGTGGGAATAGGTAAAATGTGCGCTTGGCAAGTGATTGAAGGAGGGGTGACGGAACCCCAAGGCTTTACCGCTGCGGGCGTCAGTGCCGGTATTAAGGAAAGCGGCAAGAAAGACATGGCTTTGATCTATGCCGGAAAACCCTGCAGCGCCGCCGGGGTGTTCACCCAAAACCTGGTGAAAGCAGCGCCGGTGCTGCTGGATATGGAACACTTGAAGAAAACCAAGGGGATAGCCCAGGCGATCATTGTCAACAGCGGCAATGCCAATGCCTGCACCGGGGGACAAGGCATGCAGGATGCCCGGGCCATGGCCCAGCTGACCGCGGCAAAGTTGGGGATTGAGCCGGAGACAGTGCTGGTGTCCTCCACCGGGGTCATCGGACAGCTTCTGCCCATGGAGAAGGTCGAGGCGGGTGTTGCGCTGGCAGCGGCCTCCCTTTCCAAGGCCGGCAGCCGCGATGCGGCGGAGGCTATTATGACCACCGACACCAAGCCGAAGGAAATAGCCGTCAAATTTACCCTGCAGGGCAAGGAAGTGACCATCGGGGCGATGGCCAAAGGGGCCGGGATGATTCATCCCAATATGGCTACCATGCTCTGCTTTATTACCACCGATGCGGTGATTGAACCGGCAGCTTTAAAGCAAGCCTTGCAAACTGCGGTCGATGCCACCTTTAATATGCTGACGGTGGACGGGGATACCAGTACCAACGACACGGTGCTGATCCTGGCCAGCGGGCTGGCCGGCCACGAGGAATTGACGGAGGGCAGTGACGGCTACGCTGATTTTGTGGATGCCCTGACCTATGCTTGCGGGGATTTGGCCAGGAAGATTGCCGCCGACGGGGAGGGAGCGACGAAGCTGCTTGAGGTGGAAGTCAGGAACGCTCCCAGCCTCCGGGACGCCCGGCTGGTGGCCAAGGCAGTGGCTTCTTCCAATCTAGTGAAGACCGCCCTTTTTGGGGAAGATGCCAACTGGGGCCGGATTCTCTGTGCTGCCGGCTATTCGGGGGCCCAGTTTGACCCGTATAAAGTGGATATCTATTTAAAGAGCCGGGCCGGACAACTGCAAACAGCGGCTCAGGGAGCAGGCATTCCCTTTGATGAGGAGCAGGCGGCTCTGATTCTCAAGGAAAAGGAAATCACCTTTATCCTGGACCTGCACGGGGGAGAGGCCGGAGCCACGGCTTATACCTGTGATTTCTCCTACGATTACGTGAGGATCAATGCGGATTACCGGACTTAAGGGAGGGATTGGCGCTGGTACTGACAGCTCTGGAAAAGGCGGGCATTTTGGTGGAAGCCCTGCCCTATATTAAGAAATTCCACGGGAAGACCATCGTCATCAAATACGGCGGCCATGCCATGTTGAACAATGAATTAAAAGAAGCGGTCATACAAGATGTAATTTTGATGAAGCTGGTAGGGATGCACCCCGTACTGGTGCACGGCGGGGGCCCGGAAATCAACGACATGCTGAAGCGGCTGGGTATAAAATCTTCCTTTGTGCAGGGACTGCGGGTAACCGATGAGGAAACCATGGCCATTGTGGAGATGGTTCTCGTGGGCAAGGTCAACAAGGAGATTGTGGCCCTCATTAACCACCTGGGCGGTAAGGCCGTCGGTTTCAGCGGGCAGGACGGCAACCTCATTCAAGCCGTCAAGCGGAGCGGCGAAATAGACCTGGGCTATGTAGGCGATGTGAAGGCCATCAACCCGGAAGTTGTCCACACGGTGATTGCCCAGGGATACATCCCGGTCATCGCCCCCACGGGTATCGGGGAGGACGGGAAACCCTATAACATCAACGCCGATTACGTGGCCGGTGAACTGGCCGCCGCTTTGAAGGCGGATAAACTGATCCTGCTTACCGATGTGGAAGGCATCTTTGCCGATTACGAGGATAAGTCCACCCTGATTTCCTCCCTCCACATTGATGAAGTGGAAGAACTTATCACCCGGGGCATCATCGCCGGGGGCATGATCCCGAAAGTGGAGTGCTGCGTGAAAGCGCTGAAAGCGGGGGTGGCGAAAACCCACATTATTGACGGCCGTTTGCCCCATTCCATCCTGTTGGAGATCTTTACTGATGAGGGGATTGGCACGGAAGTGGTGCAATAAAAGGTGGTTGTTGCCGGCGGTAGGTCCGGGAGCCTCAATGAAGAGCGGTTTGCCCCTATCTGGCGGCTGTCTTGGCCAGCCGGGAGAAGCGAAATGAAAACTGCCGTACCCGGCCACCAGCGCCGGACGACCGTTGACCGGTAATGGAGGTGTATCATGAACAACGAGAGTATTATCGCAGCCGGAAAGCAATACGTGATGAACACATACGGGCGGCTGCCGTTAGCCCTGGTCAAGGGGGAAGGGGCCAGGGTTTGGGATGCGGACGGGAAGGTATATTTGGATTTTGTCTCCGGGTTGGCCGTCAACTCCCTGGGACATGGCCACCCGGCCCTGGTGCAAGCCATTCAGGAGCAGGCAGCCCAGCTTATTCACGTGTCTAATTTGTACTGGATTAAACCCCAGGTAGAGCTTGCTAAACTGCTGGTGGAAAACTCCTGCTTCGACAAAGTGTTTTTCTGCAACAGCGGGGCCGAAGCCAACGAAGGTGCCATAAAACTGGCCCGCAAGTATGCCAAAAAGCACCTGGGCGAAGACAAGTTTGAAATCATCACCATGAAGAAGTCATTCCACGGCCGGACCCTGGCCACCTTGACGGCCACGGGCCAGGAAAAATTCCATCAAGGCTACAGCCCGCTGCCGCCTGGTTTTAAATATGTGCCCTTCAATGACCTGCAAGCTTTGGCGGAGGCCATAAGTCCCAACACCTGTGCCGTGATGCTGGAGCCCATTCAAGGGGAGGGCGGGGTCTACCCGGCGGAGCAGGAGTACTTGCAAGCCGTGCGCCGGTGGTGTGATGAGAAAGGATTGCTTCTGATTTTTGATGAAGTCCAGACCGGCGTGGGCAGGAGCGGTGAACTGTTTGCCTATCAGACCTACGGGGTAGAACCAGACATCATGACCCTGGCGAAGGGATTGGCCGGCGGTGTCCCCATCGGGGCTTTGCTGGCTAAGGAGCAAGTGGCGGCGGCTTTCCAGCCGGGAGATCATGCTTCCACCTTTGGCGGCAATCCCTTGGCGACGGCTTCCGGCGTGGCCGTCTTGAAGACAATCCTGGCGGACGGCTTTTTGCCCGGCGTTAAAGAAATGAGCAGTTATTTTTTCAGTAAACTCAACGAACTGCAAACCAAATATCCCGTCGTGAAAGAAGTCCGGGGTAAGGGCCTGTTAATCGGGGTGGAGCTGCACATTCCCGCCGCCGGTGTAGTCAGCGCCTGCCGTGAAAAGGGGCTGCTGGTCAACGGCGTAGGCGAGAAAACCTTACGCTTCTTGCCGCCGCTCATTATAACCAAGGCGGATGTGGATGAGGCCGTCGCTATCCTGGATGAAGCCCTGTGCCAGGCATGCCTAGAAGATTAAGGAGGGATGACTATGTTGGTGGAAATGAACAAGAAATTCAAGGGACGGGATTTCCTGTCGCTGAAGGATTACACACCGGAGGAAATCAATTATCTCCTGGATGTGGCCGGGGACTTGAAATACAAGCAGAAAAACGGTATTCCCCACCGGTACCTGGCGGGAAAAACCCTGGGTATGATTTTCCAGAAAAACTCCACCCGGACGAGGGTTTCTTTTGAAGTAGGGATGTACCAGTTGGGCGGCATGGCTCTGTTCCTTTCCGCCAATGACCTGCAGCTGGGCCGGGGGGAAACCATCAAGGATACAGCCTTGACTCTGTCCCGCTACCTGGACGGCATCATGATCCGGACTTACAGCCATGACGAGGTGGTGGAACTGGCCCAGCATGCCACCATCCCGGTCATTAACGGTTTGACGGACCTGCTGCACCCGTGTCAAGTCCTGGCGGATTTGATGACCATCCAGGAGCATAAGGGCCGTTTGGCCGGTTTGAAGATGACCTATATCGGCGACGGTAACAACATGGCCCATTCCCTCATGTACGGCGGGGCCAAGATGGGCATGCATGTGGTGATTGCTTGCCCGGCCGGTTACACACCCAAGGAGGAAATAGTCCAAGAAGCCACCCAGATAGCGGCCGCCACCGGCGGGAGTATCACCGTCACCCATGACATCCAAGGTGCGGCCCAAGATGCGGACGTGTTCTACACCGACGTCTGGGCCAGTATGGGCCATGAAAAACAAGTAGAAGAGAGAAAAAGGGCCTTTGCTTCCTTTCAGGTGAACACCGAATTGCTGAAACTGGCCAAACCCGATGTGATCGTGCTGCACTGCCTGCCGGCCCACCGCGGGGAAGAGATCACCGATGAAGTCATCGACGGGCCCCATTCCGTGGTCTTTGACGAAGCGGAAAACCGGCTCCATGCCCAGAAAGCCATCATGGCCCTGTTGATGGCCTAAAAGAAAAGGATACCGGGATTATCCCTGGTATCCTCCGGAACGCTGACAAACTGTCGTTGGGCGTTTGGTTTTCAGCGCCGGCTGCAGTCCGAGAGCCCTAGGGCTCTTTTTTTTGCAGAAAAGACGGCCTTGCCGGCATTAGTCTAATATTTAGGTTCACGGATGCCTAAGTAAGCCTTTAAAGCGTCCTGCAGTATGGCCGAGAAGTTGACGTTGGCGGCTTCAGCTTCTTCGTTTAACCAGGCAGGAATTGACAGAGTCTTTTTGACTGCCTTGGAGTTCTTACGACGCCGGTAAGCCTGCATATCTACATCAATTATCGTGACGAATTCGCCATCCTTTAGACTGATTTCATTAGGTTTTGAAGGAGTTGGAATAGGCTGTTTTTCGTCCAGAAGATAATCGAGCCAAGTTGCTAAAGCATCACGGGCCATATAGATTGCTTCGGCCATATCCCTACCCTGGCTATTGGTTCCAGGCAAATCAGGAAAACGGATTGCATATCCGTAATCACACGGCGTAAAAACAGCAGGAAAGACATATACCATGGTTTGATACCTCCTCGCTTACATATTGCTTTTATGTTGTATCCCCAAGACCGGGGCTTATTTCAGCCCCGCGTCTTTTAGAATCTGCTTGGCAGTGACTTCGTTTATTTCTCTGTGTCTTGGGACTTGGACCAAAATCCTTTCGCCGGGTGGGTTGTCGTGCCTGTAGATATCGTGATCGTGCCCGTGTCTGACCAGGTACCATCCGGCAGCCCTGAGTTTCTTTATTAAGTCCCGTCTCTTCATCTATCTATCACCATCTTGGGTAACCTGCTGAATTCATTATAATACGTAAAATACGTAACATCAAGACATGTCGAGAAAAAAGTATTTATTAGTGCACGGTTCTTTTTACTTTTCAGGGGAGTTATTCCTTTTACAGGATTGCGGAAGGTGAAATGGGGGTTTTTGTGGTTAAGGACAAGAAATGTACAAAATGCCAGGGAGAAATGAAGGAAATCTGTAACAAAGGATGTTCTTCTGGTGTAGGAAACGATGGAGCCTAGGGCGGGACAGCTACATTAAGATATATGTGTGAGAACTGTGGTCACATGGAAGAGCACCCGGTCAATCCCAGATTTCACAAGTCAGTAAGGCAAGATCCACCGGGCTCTCTGTCGCTTGTTGACGGACTGTTCCTTAATCGTTCGTTGTAATCGCCGGCTGCGAGGAGCCCTGGTTAGGGATGAGTCCAACAACGGTGGTCGGACTTCGGTCGCCGGTCGTTAAGTGGGCATGTTATCCCTTGGGGTCTTAGTAGCTCTAACGGTTCAACCGAAGGACGACGGAAACACAGCCAGGCCACTGGAGGCTGACGGCCGACCACCGTTAAAGGCTCTTTTACTCTCTTGCTTCTTTCTCCCGGGGAGCCTTGCGATTAACACCGATTACCCTTTTGTCAACAGTCTAAAGGATACCGGGATCATCCCTGGTATCCTTTTGCTACGGTCTCCGATTTCATGGCCCTGATCATATGCCTGATCTGGGGCAGTAAAGACACGGCTAAACAGACCAGGGTTTCCGTGCCGATAATCAATCCGTTGACCAGCAGGGAGTAAATGATCGGGCTCATCCCTTCCGGGGCGTATGACCCGAAGAAGATCACCCCGGATAAAAAACTGGAGAAGAACCGGCCGAAACCTCCCAGCAGGATGCCCCAGCTCGGGTTGCGCGGCGCGAAACCGGCCAGGCCTAAAGCGGCAAAAGCGATGATGTAATCCAGCATCACTTGTACGGGATGGAGAATGTACGGGTCTTGAATGAGCTGCAGCAAGCCGTAAGCGGCACCGGCGGTAATCCCGGCCCGGGGACCGAAAACATAAGCATAGACAAAGATGGGCAGCATGCTGGCCGGGGTGATGGAGCCCCCTTGGGGCCACCGGTACAACCTGATATAGGACAGCACAAAGGCCATGGAGATCAAAAGGCCCCCGTAAACCAGGGCTTTGACGTTGACCTTGGCTTGGGGTTTGGCGGCCAAGCCGAGGACGGACAAGGTCACCAGGCCACCAAGGAGGTACCAAGTGGTGGCGGAGATTTCGGACAAGTCTTGAAAGATGCTGATGACCGTTTCCAAACTACTCACCTCCTCTCCTGCACTTTCCATACCTGTGTCCGGAGAGCAAGGGAGTCAAAAAGCCGTCATGTACATGACGGCCACAGAGCGAGCGGACCCACTTCCCTTCGCTAGTATTACCTAGGTCAGGTTCCAAGGGTCGGCAAGCCGTTGCTTACCCTCTCAGCACGAAGCTCCCCTAGTGGACATCAAGGTAATCTTATGGACTTTTACCAAATTCTAAGACCACTATACTACTGTACCGCGACCTTGTCAACTGAAGGAGAGCCGGGTCTTGTCCAGTCCAGGGTGGCAGAAATGCTTTTGCCGGGATCTCCCGGAACTAATTAATGCCTAATTGCGTCTAAAAAACTGCGCTGTGCAGCAAAAATGTGGTATATTAGGGCAAGGGGTGTATTATGATTGCTTCAATTTCCGTGTTGGTTTTAGTGTTCATTGTCGGGACGGCGTTAGTCCTGGTCATTGCGGCGGCAGTCCGGGCCAGCGCCGCGGAAGGAGGAGATGGCATGATAAAAAGCGTGTATGTCTATCTGGTTTTATTTGCTACCCTGATGATGATTATCGGGGGCAGCGTCAGCGCCTTTATGGCCGTAGCCGATATTGTGGCGCCCACACCTTACTACCAGACTTTTGAAGACTTCCGGCGCTACTCCGTCGATGTGGAGTACAGGGAAGGCTCGGGAGAGGGAACGACGCAGGTTTCCGAGGAAGAGCTGCGGGCCAGGTACGATGCCATGGTGCAGGCTGAAAAAGAGCGCCGTATCAATCAAGCAAAAAACAGCCTCATCAAGAGCTTGGGCTGGATTGTCATTCCCCTGCCTGTGTTCATGTATTTCCAAAGGATGAGGAAAGAAGCCTAGCCGCTAACCGGAGCCCAGCTCCGGTTTTTCATTTCCCGCAAAAGGGACAAGTGGCATCTTGCCATTTAATGGTCAAGAAATATAATTAAACATACAGAAATAACCATATTTCTAGGAGTATTCAAGCTCATCTTCATGGGCTGGTTAAAGGAGGGACAGCTGGTGGAAAAGTTTACATTAAACGCGGCGGAATCCCTGCTGCTGGTAATTGACATCCAGGATCGGTTGGTGGCGGCCATGAGTCACGGTGCACAGGTCATTGAGAAAACCGGTATCTTGCTGCAAGTGGCCAAGAAACTGAACATCCCGGCCATCGTGACGGAGCAATATCCCAAAGGCTTGGGCCGTACCGTAGCTGAACTGCCCATTCAGGAGGCCAAGGTTTTCGAGAAGATTACCTTTACCGGTTACACCCCGGAAGTGGCGGAAGCTTTGCGGGAAGCCAACCGGAAAAAGATCATCGTCACCGGCATGGAAACCCACGTTTGCGTTTTCCAGACGGTGCGGGACCTGCTGCAGCACGGCTACCAGGTCTTTGTGGTGGAAGATGCCGTGTGTTCCCGTTGGAAAATGAACTTCAAAAGCGGCATTTCTTTAATGGCCGCCATGGGTGCCGTTATTACCAACACGGAAACCGTATTCTTTGATCTAATGAAAAAAGCCGGCACGCCTGAGTTTAAAGAGCTTTCCAAGTTAATTAAATAAAGAAGGGCGGCTGTACCTTTACTTGTGCGGTCTTGGGAAGAGTTGCCGGGATAGGGCCGGAGATTATGGGCAAAATAACGAAAAACACCATCATTTGATAAGGGAGGTATTCTGCTTGCGGAAAATCACTCCGGCGGAAATGCTGCAGCTGCGGGAACTCCTGCAGATGGAGATCAATGCCTTAGCGAAGGCCAAGACCGTACATCCCCTAGTGGAAGATGAAGAATTGAAAACACAAATTGCTTCCGGCATTCAAGCCAGTGAAGCGAGGATCAAAGGCATCCAGCAATTCTTAACGGAACATCAACTGGTGGAAGTGGAGGTACAGCACTAATGGTATCGTTGCTGCAAAGTATGATGGGTGGTGCCGGTTTCAAAATGAACGACCAGGTCATCGCCAACGATGCCCTGATGGGATTAAAAGGAGGGGCAGTGGCGTACTTAGGCGCCATTCTGGAATCGGCTACTCCGGAAGTAAGACGGTTGTACTCGGAATACCTGACCCAGATGATCATGGCCCACGAGGCGATGACCACCTTGGCGGTGAAGAAAGGCTGGTACCAGCCGTATCTTTCCGCCGGTGAACAACTGAAAGTCACTTACCAGCAGGCGGAATGGGTCCTCAATACCCAGTAGAAAACGGCTTTCCGGCCGTTTTTTTTATGGAGGGCTTTTGCTCTGTCAAGCAAAACTGGTACAATAAATACGGGTAATACTTAACGGAAAGGGCTGAAGGTTTTGACTAATCCGTGTGGTACCACTAAGGCTAATATCTTTGAAAAAGAAGAGGTCAACGGTCTTACCGTTTACTTCGGGTCCGGAGTAAACCCGGTCAATTCCCCGGCCCAGTTTTTTGTCGCGTGGGGCAGCCAGGTGCTGGCCCACGGCTTAATCCCTACGTATAACAAGGACACGCAAGCAGAAGGCCACCTGTGGTTTGTGGATGAAGATGAGGCGGAAGCTAAATACCGGGCCCTGGTGGCGGCCGCCGGAGGAAGCTCATCCACTAATAAATAGGGGAGGAGTATGGACGATGATTGTTGGGCGCAGCAAGGATGTTACTGGGATGACACTGCAAGGGGAAGGCATCCACAAAGTGGTGAAAAAGGTGCTGGTATCCCCTAAGGAAGGCTGGGAGGGCTGGGTGATGCGGCTCTTTGAGTTGGGCGCCGGCGGGTATACTCCCAAGCATGCCCATCCCTGGCCTCATATCAACTGGATTGCCGGGGGCAGGGGCACCCTTTACCTGGAAGGTAAAGAATACGAGATCCGTGCCGGGGATTATGCTTATGTTCCCAGCAACGCCCTGCATAGATTTAAAGCGGCGGAAGACAGCGAGTTGAGTTTTGTCTGCATTGTACCGGAAGAAGGAGACGTGTAAAGCAGATGTCCCGCGAGTGGTCGCGGGATTTTTTGTGCCTTGTTGGTTTTCGCCGGGAGCAATCGAGAATCGAGCAGGAAATAACCTGTATGGATAGAAAAATAATCCATGAGCAGAACAAAGTATGATGGCGGCCACTTGGGCCGCAACGGCGCCGGCCCTGTGGAGCGCGGCGAAAAGGGGATTGAGGAGAATGGATCTGTTTCCTTACGTAATATGGGCTATGGTGGGTTTGGGATTCATCTATTACTTCAGGCAGGTGAAGACCGCCTCGCCAGAACGGCGCGACCGGATCCGGGACTTGCTGGTGGTAGGAGCCATGACGGCCGTTACCCCTTTCTTTACGGAGGCTAAAGGATGGGCATTTAACATGAAAGTCACCGGGGGCCTAATCTTTGCCTACGGCTGGGTTCTGCTTGTCATTGACCGGTTTAAAGCCGGGTATAAAGAATAATGCGCCCCAGGATGTAAGGAGAAAAAACTTATTTGGCAAAGAGGAGGTCAAAACATGGCGGTGGGGCCCTTTGAACTCGTATTCACCCTTGTGTTTTGCGGGGCGATAATTTATGGGCACAAGGGGGTGTTCAGGCGCAGCGAGAATTAGGCCGCCAACCTGGGCTGTGGCGGTCTTGCTGAACCTGCCGCGGGTGCCCGGTGCATACTTTGGCATGGACAGGGAAATGGTGAGTGGGAATTATCCGGTCTCAACGGCCTGAATACACTCCGGTATATCATTCGCCGGGCTATTTACCAGCCTTGATACCGGGTACATGGTCATTTCCCCTGCCGGGTAGGGGACAAGCAGCGACTTCAATACCAAGGGTTCAGTGACGCTGTTATCCAGCCAGAGCTGTTCCGCCTCCCGGGTCAGGATGACGGGCATTCTATTGTGTACTTGCCGGGTCAGCTCATTGGGCGTAGTAGTAATGATGGTGCAGCTTCTAATGGCATCTCCCTCCGGAGAAAGCCACTCATCCCATAAACCGGCTAAGGAAAAGATGCCGTGGTCTTTCTTAATGAATCTCACAGGCACCTTTTGACCGTTGGCCTTCCATTCGTAGAAGCCGTCCGCGGGGATCAAGCACCGTCTTCTTCTCAGCAAGCGGGCAAAGGACGGCTTGACATCCACCGTTTCCGCCCGGGCATTGATCAGCTTATTGCCGATGGACTTATCCTTGGCCCAGGATGGGATTAAACCCCATTTCAACATCGCCGGCTCCTTTCGTCCTTGTTTATTGACGATGGCTAAGATGTCCTGGGACGGGGCGATGTTGTAACGCGGTTGATGGTCAAATCCCTTGTCCAGCCCGTAATGCTCCACGATTAACTTCATGTCTTTGGTCAGGGTAAAACGCCCGCACATGGTGGTTACCTCCCCTTGACTTTGATGATAGGAGCTTCTCGCCATACAGGTCTTTCCGGTGTATACTCCAACTGCCCAAAGCGCCCTTCAGGGATGTTTTGTCCCAGGAATTCGTACAGTTCTTGCACGGCCAAGGAGTATTTTGCCTGCCGGTTGGTGCGCCCGGCATCGAAAATGTTGGAGTACAAAGGGGCTAATGTGTCGCAGTTCTCTTTCACAAAAGCTTGCCTGTCCTTAGTTTGCATGTCACCTAAGAGCATAATACAGGCATGATCCAGCATAAATTCAACGTCTGAGGTATAACCGGCCGATCGTTCCATATCCATGGTGAATTTGGTGAGCAACATGATGTTTTGGGCCAAGGGATCTATGCCTTCCGGCTCGGTGGCATCCTTGCGGAAATTTCCCGCGATCTGGTTGAGAATATCATAATCTACTTTGGCGGAAGGGATCTGGGATGGAGAAGAATCGGCGGACAGCAGCAGGTATAAATTGGCAATCAAGAGCAGCCCACAGCATACAGACAAAATAAATGTGGCCTTCCGGTAATGGCTAACCCTTTTATCACCCGCCATTGCCTTCCATCCAACCTCCTGTCCCCAAGAAGCTCTCAGTTTGGTTCATTCAATAATTCTAACAATTTCAGGCAATTCCTCCTCTGGATACGGACCACCAACAGCATAACCCTAGGCCCACCTGGCGTCATGGGCCGGCATGATGCACTCCCGGGGCAGGTTGAGAGATATTTCCGGGTAAGGGCACAGGAGACGGGAGGCCTGGTTCCCGGTGCTTTCCGTTTCTAGGACCAGCTTCTGCCTGCATGCCAGAGGATGTTCCCCCGGGGAGACGCTGTGGGAAGGGGTGAGAGCCGGAAGGCCGGTCACGGCGGACACGGTGATGATTGCCGGGAAAAGATTTCCTTTCCATGAGGTTGCCGCCTTTGGCCACTGGCGCTATATTCCCAACCGGCGGTACCTGCCGCCAGGGTTAGGGTTTGCCGCGGGGCCGGCCGGCGGCCGGAGGGTAGGGGCGGCGTTTGAGGTGATGGCGGGAGGGAAAAATAGAAATATGACAAAAAAACGATCCGGTTGGTGTTGACAACACCGGCGGGAGATATTATAATGCAACTAAACATAGTAAATTGATATGAATTGGAGGGTTTTATATGGGTCGGATTTTAAATCATATTGCGGAAGCGATAGGAAAAACTCCTCTAGTCCGGTTGAACCGCATCAATACCACCGAAGCGGAAATCCTGGCCAAGATGGAATATTTCAACCCCGGCGGCAGCGTCAAGGACCGGATTGCCCTGAACATGATTGAGGCGGCGGAACGGGAAGGGAAGATTAACAAGGATACGGTGATTGTGGAGCCGACCAGCGGCAATACCGGCATCGGTTTGGCTTTGGTGGCCGCCGCGAAAGGATATAGACTGGTGATCACCATGCCGGAAACCATGAGCATCGAGCGCCGCAACCTGTTGAAAGCATTTGGCGCGGAAGTAGTCTTAACGCCCGGTTCTGAGGGTATGAGGGGCGCTATCAAGAAAGCGGAGGAACTGCTCCAAGAATACGATAACGCTTTCATGCCCCAGCAGTTTATGAACCCGGCCAACCCGGAAATCCACCGCCTGACCACCGCCGAGGAAATCTGGGAGGACACCGGCGGCCAGGTGGACATCATCGTCGGCGGTGTGGGCACCGGCGGTACCATTACCGGCGTGGGGCAAGTGCTAAAACCGAGGCTGCCGCACCTCAAGATCGTCGCCGTGGAACCGAAAGCTTCCCCGGTGCTGTCCGGCGGCGAACCGGGGCCCCACAAAATCCAAGGTATTGGCGCCGGGTTTGTGCCTCAGGTTTTTGACCGGGAAGTGGTGGATGAGATTATTCAGGTAGCCGACCAGGATGCTTTCGAGACCTCCAGACAGCTGGCACGATTAGAAGGGCTGCTGGTGGGCATTTCCTCCGGGGCCGCCGCTTGGGCCGCTTTGGAAGTGGCCAAACGGGAAGAAAACGCCGGCAAGCGCATTGTGGTGGTCTTGCCGGATACCGGCGAGCGGTACCTGTCTACCCCCCTCTTTCAATAGATGTTCCTAGCGTCACCGGATCCCCGTCAGGCGAGGATGAGCCGGAACAGGCCTCCTCGCCGGCGGGGATTCTTTTATGTCCTATTGACAACAGTGTTCATACTGCATATAATCAATATATACAGTATGAACACACCTAAACATTAAGGGATGGTTCTATGGATTTGGTGATTGTCAATTCCAGTACGGAACCCATTTATGAGCAGATTGCCCGCCAGGTCAAGGCCATGATCATCCAGGGCAAGCTAAAACCGGGGGATCCCCTGCCTTCCATCAGAGGTCTGGCCAAGGAACTGCAGATCAGCGTGATCACCACCAAAAGAGCCTATGATGAACTGGAGAAGGAAGGGCTGATCGTTTCCGTTGGGGGCAAGGGCTCTTTCGTGGCGGAACAAAATGCCGAGTGGCTGCGGGAAAAACGGTTGAAGCTAATTGAAGAGAAATTAGCCGCCGTGGTCCGGGAGGCCAGGCTGGTGGGTCTAAACCTGGCGGAATTGCAGCAAATGCTGGAACTCTTGTATGAGGAGGTTTGAGGGTGGAGCCGATTTTGGAAGTGAAGGGATTGCGGAAGACTTTTCCGGGTTTTGTCTTGCAAGACATTAGCTTTTCCCTGCCCCGGGGTTTCATCATGGGTCTGATCGGCCCTAACGGGTCCGGCAAAAGTACCACCATGAAGTTGATTATGAACCTGCTGAAAAAAGAGGCCGGGGAAGTCAGGATCGGTGGGCGGGACGCGGACCGCCATGCACTGGCCGTCAAGCAAAAAATAGGTTTTGTCTATGACGAGAGCTGTTTTTATGGCGAATTGACCGTAGTGGAGATGAAGAAGATCATCGCCCCTCTTTATCAGGAATGGGATGAAGCCGCCTTTCAAGACTACGCCGGTAGATTTCAACTGCCGACCCGCAAAAAGATTAAGGACCTGTCCAAAGGCACGAAAATGAAATTGGCGCTGGCCCTGGCCCTGTCCCACCGGGCGGAATTGATTATCATGGATGAACCCACCGCCGGCCTGGATCCGGTGATGCGCTCCGAATTGCTGGACGTCTTGCGGGAATTGCTGCAGGATGAGCGCAAAGGTGTCCTGTTCTCTACCCATATCGTGACGGATTTGGACCGGGTGGCGGATTACATCACAATGATTAACAACGGGAAACTGGTCTTCAGTGCCGACAAAGATGCGCTGATGGAAACCTTCGGCCTGGTGAAAGGAGGCCGGGGCCTGTTGACGCCGGAGCTGCGAGAGAAACTCTTGGGTCTCCGGGAAAGCAGTTTCGGCTTTGAAGGTTTGACTATCGATAAAGTTCAGGTGGCAAAGCTGCTCGGGGGACAGGGGGTTATTGAAAAACCTTCCCTTGAGGACATCATGGTTCACCTGGTGAGGGGGCAAGTAGATGCTTACATTAGTGTATAAAGATCTCGTCTGTCAAAAAAGGAATCTTTGGCTGGTCTTCGCTTATGCTGTGCTGATGCATCTTGCCTTCTTCAGCCTGTCCGATTACGGTGCGTATTTAGCCGGGGCCGTGGCCATCACCTATAACTTGGTGACAGGCCAGTGTGCTCAGGAAGAGAACAGTAAAGCGGATATTTTAATCAACAGTCTACCGGTGGGGCGGGACACCGTGGTCAAAGCCAAGTATCTGGCCGCCTGTGCGTTTACATTGCTGGGCTTGTTCGCTTCCGCACTGGTGGGGAGTCTGATCCACTATTTAGGGTTTGACAAGAGCCCCGCCGACCTCCATATTCTGGTGCTCATGGGGGCCGTTTCCGTTTTCTTGTGGTCCGTGTTTTATCCCGTGTATTTCAAATTCGGATATATCAAGGCCCGGTACTACAATCTTATTCTCTTCCTGCTGGTCATGTTCGGTTCCTTCCAATTGGTGGAACGGTTTAGCAATTCTTGGAGCGACGGTTGGGCAGGTTTGGCCACCTCGGCGGCTTCGTCTGACTTCATTCCGGCCGTTCTTTTACTGGGGGTGAGCTTCTTGCTTGGCTCAGTTTCCATGGGTGTTTCTCTTTGGATTTACCGGGGAAGGGAATTCTCTTAATACGGGGGGATGGCAAAATGCTCTTTCATTAGTGTTGCCGGTAATGTATACTGGAAATAGCATGGGCAGGGAGGAGGATTCCAGCGATAAGTCAGGTTTGCAACAGCATGTTTTGACGGTTTAAATGCTACTAACAAAAGGAGGAGAACCATGAGGAAGAGACTGCAACGCGCACTAAGTACAATTCTGGCTGTAGTATTTGTCATGTCTTTAGTTGGAGCTGCCGGAGCCGCCGGGGAATTGAAACTGACGGTGAACGGCGCGGCAGCTGAAGCCGATCTGCTCCTGCAAGATGGTACTACTTTGATTGAATTAGGAAACCTGGAAGCGATCAACGGGGCTGAAGTGCCGGACGCAGCAGCGAAAGCCGTCATCGTAAACGGTAAGAAATATGTACCGCTGCGTGCCGTGGCGGAGTCTCTCGGTTTCACCGTCCACTGGACTCCGGAATCGATTGCCCTGGAGCGGGTGGCACCGGAAACCATCGACGGTATGACCGCCATGGATGTGCTGGTGAAATCCACTCAAGCATCCCAACAGGTGAATACTTACAGCATGGCCGGCACCGTCGATCAGGAAATGGCGATGGAAATGGACGGTGAGGCAGAGGCCGTCAAGATGACCCATGAAATCGTTGGCCAATTCCAGAACGAACCCTTGAAAATGTACATGAAGCAAATCGTTGCCCTGCCGGAAGTCACCCCTGAAGATCTGGATGAGGAAGCGGCAGCCATGCTGGACGGTATGGAAATGGAAATATACCTGGATGAAGAATTCATGTATACCAGGATGCCGGGCCAAGAAGGCTGGTTGAAACAGCCCCACTTCCTGCCGGTGGAACTCCTGAAAGAACAACAGCAGCTTTCCACCGATCCCCTCAAGGCCGCTGAAGAAATGCTGACCATGGGCTATGCACCTAGCTTTGGCAAAAATGTAGTCATGGACGGGCGCGAGTGCTATACCGTCCACGCCACCATTGACATGGCCAAAGCCTTTGAAAGCCAACAAGAAACTCTCCGGCAAGTGATCGGCAGTATCGGCCAAGCGACAGTAAATGAGCTGGGCGGAGAAATGGATCCGGCGATGGCGGAACGTGTAACACAGGCCATCGAGGCGATCACCCAAAAGATCTTAACCGAAGGGATCATGGATTACCGGCTGACCATGTATGTGGATAAAGAAACCTTCCTGCCGGCCGGGATGGATCTCTACCTGGTGATGAAGCTGGACCTGAATGTACAGGAATTGCTCCAATCCCTCGGGGATATCATCGGTGAAGACGTGCCGGAAGAACTGGCCGATATCCAAGGGAACTTCAGACTGGAAACTGTCCAGCAAGGCGAGATACGGGTCTTTGATTACGGGAAAGAGTTCGTCACCCCGGATCTGAGCAATGTCATTGATTTGAATGCTGCGGTAGAATAAGCGATTTTCACGGAGCACCGCCTACGGCGGTGTTCTTTTTTGCCCGGCGAAGGCTTGTCCCCTTGCCAAGACTAGTGTTAGAATGAATGAAGTAGTGTGAAGGCGCAGGTGAAAGGGCCGGAAGAGTATTGATGCGGGGAGGGAAAACCTTGAAAGCATTGTTAACAGGAAACCAGGCAATTGCCCGGGGAGCCTATGAAGCAGGAGTGACGGTCGCCTCTGCCTATCCGGGCACCCCGAGCACGGAAATCATAGAAACGATGGCTGCTTATCCGGAAATCAAGGCCCAGTGGTCCACTAATGAAAAAGTGGCCATGGAAGTGGGAATTGGGGCTTCCATTGGCGGGGCCAGGGCCTTAGTGGCTATGAAGCATGTCGGTGTCAATGTGGCCGCCGACC
>DULZ01000011.1 GCA_012840125.1 Clostridia bacterium
GTCCAAAAACGTTGCCGGGAATGTAATCTTCAATACCATAAAGCAGCCCAAATGACTGACGAAGAAATCAAAAAATTGCTTCGGAGGGACACGGGGACAGGTCCCCCGGAGGGACACGGGGACAGAGGGACACGGGGACAGGTCCCCTGTCCCGCCTGCTCTTCCCGCAACAGAAAGGGGACACGGGACCTGTCCCCGTGTCCCCCCTTGGGCAGGAAAGCCTTTTCCTGATTCAATTCCGCCTTCCCTTTCTGTCAGCAACGAGTATGTGTCATGGTTTGAAAGGGATGCGGAAAAAGACATATTCAACTTGGTAGTTTGTTCCATTGATAAGGAGCAACCAATAATTTTATCATCCAGTCCCGGGGCAAACATCCCTTGCGAGCGAGCTCATATTCGCGACAATACGCTGGCCTATTGGTCGGAGGATGCCAGCGGAGTGACAATACATGTGTGCAATCTTGAAACGTTGAATACCCAAACCTTGCTCTTGCCACGGGATGCTCGCGTAGAAAACGCTTATTCCAACGGCAAGATTACGGCATGGTTTGAAAACTATTATTCAACCTCAATCTTCATTTATGATCATGCAAAACATGCGCTATACTCAATAGAGGAATATGTATTTTCCATAGACCTAGTTGATCGAACTGTTCTTATCAATACTGGTGATAGCATTATTGCTTATGATCTTGATAATAATTCACGACACGTTCTGATAGAACCAAATTCGCAACAAAGATATATTATGGCGAGAGTCACCAGCGATAACAAATTTATTGCCTTTAGTGATATGCCTGATGGTTCCGTAGAGACCACAATTGTTGAACGATAAGGTTTTGTTCTGGAGTTTGCAATTAGATATAGGGTAGTCCAACGTAATTCCGCCAAACTAAGGCGTCCGCGCTCTCTACTATAACAGTCTTCATTGCCGTGCACAGAATAAGTACATTGTGCAGGCTTAAGTGGAAGTAGCGGAGCTATATGATAGGGGACGATGCTAATGAATCATAACATAAGAACGGCCTGGTTAAGGTATGTTGTCTTAGCTGCTTTAACACTTGGCATGGTTTTTTTAGGGGTCAAGTACAAATGTGAACATACATTTACTACCAGCCGCTGGCTTAATTATCCGGAGGAGCGCGTTAAAATAGTTGACGATTTGTTCCGCAAACAAGCGTTGGTAGGGTTATCCAAAGACAAAGTCATAGACTTATTAGGGCCGGAGACAGAAAACGCCTACTTTAAAGAGCCGGGCAATATGGTCTACTATTTGGGACCGGAACGCGGATTAATCAGCGTGGACAGCGAATGGCTTGTGATTGAATTGGACGATAATGTCGTCGTTGATTACCAGATTAAACATGACTAGAATCCGGCTATGCCGTGCGTGATATCTATATTTAGCGAATGAGTTGGACAGTGGAGAAGCGCTCTTTGCTGCTGAGTTGGGTCTCAGGGTTGAAAGCCTACCTGGTCTTCCCTTGTGCGAAGATAGACTAATTGATTGTTGTCACAGGGTTATCGTCAGTGCTGCTGGGTGCAATATATCTCCTGAAGTATCCTCCGGTTACCGGTGACGCCTGGGGGACGACGATGCCCTGGGGCTTGATCATGGTTGTGCTGGGTTTGTCCGTTCTGGTCTTGGGGGGTTGGCAGCAGCACCGCCGTAGCAGAAATACGGTTCTTAGCGTTTGGCTAATTACTACCGGGTCAGAGTAAAGGAAGGATCATGGCCAAAAGGACAGCCCACATGAACAAAACCAGGCCGGCGGCCAACGCCACCATGAATCGCCTGATCCGGGGATAATCACCGGTAAGGGCCAATCCGATCGCCACCGTGGGCAACCAACTGACCAGGGCCAGTGCGGGCAGTATATACAGCTCTTCCGGCGGCCCGTAACGGTTGACCTCGCCCCGCCAGTTGTAGTGCATGGGAATCTGTTCCGGCAGCCGCGGTGTCAGCACGTAAATGGCCAGAGCCATACCCAGGATCAGTCCAAAGCCCACCACCAGTCCTGCTACGGTCCACCCGTCGAGGGAAGAACCGGTTTTAGTTTTAGTAGCTTGCTTTATTACCTGCTCTGAGTAAGAAACACCCTTTTCCCGCAGCTTTGCCTGCAGGGCCGTCATGAATCCTTCCCGCTCCAAAGGAGTTATGCCGTACAGGCTGTCTCCCGTTTGGACCAACACGGCTTCATCCCCCACCGCATAAAACTCGCCCTTTCCCAAGCGGTAAATGGAAAAAATACCCTGGCGGTAGCCGCCAAGCTCCATCCCGTACACCCGGCTGGCTCCTTTCAGCTTCATGGCGGTAACGGCCGTGATCTCATGATAGGGGATTACCACCGGTTTCTTGCCCCAGTTGATGATAATTCCGGTCCCGGTCAGTTCGTAACTAAGCCCGTTGAAAGAACGATGATAATACCACATCAGCCAGGCCATACCGATAAAGACCGTTCCTAAAACCAATAGGGTCACCAGTTTAACCGGATGAGGTTTTCCGAAAAGCAGCGGTACGGCCGGGCCTCCGGTCACCAGCAAGGACAAGCCGAACAGCCAGTAGAAGGCGCCGGGCATGCGACCGGTATGGGGTGTTCTGAACACCATATGACCATTCTCCCCCGGTAATAGTAAAGAGTCTATCCCTTGTAGTGTGCGCCACATGTTGACGAAAAACAGTGATAGCTATATTTTATCACTTTAATCGATGCAATAATAAACACGTTATTTCGCCAGGCCAAATAGAGAAAATTTATTGTTTAATCAATTGGCAGAAAATTATTTAATCCGCCTTGTAATAGGGGATATGGTCTGTTATTATCCATGTCAGGTTGCAATTCATGATGAGGAGGGGGATTCCATGAAACAATACCATCAAAAAATGATAGCCGGATTGGCGCTTTTGCTGGTAGCGGCGGTATTGGTAGCCGGCTGCGGCGGTGCTGGTTCTTCATCAACGGAAACTAAAGCCGAGTACCGGTATATCACCGCGGCGGAGGTTAAAGAAAAACTAGAAAACAGGGAAGAGATGGTGCTGCTGGATATTCAAGTGGAAGAAGAGTGGCAGGAGCATCATATCGCCGGTTCCCTTCCTACCCATGCTTATCCGGTCCAGAGCGAGGAAGATAAAGGGAAGCTGGGCGCAGTGTTGTCTGAATTAGAGGGCGATTGCCCGGTCGTCATTGTTTGCCCCAGGGGCGGCGGTGGTGCCGAGAGAACATATAATTACCTGAAAGAAAAAGGCATTGCTGAAGAAAGACTGTTCATCCTGGAAAAGGGCATGGCCGGATGGCCTTATGAGGAATTAACGGAAAAAGGCTTGTAAGAATGTCTCCGACGGTGTACAAACCTACTTTCAGACCCGGACAGGTTGAAAGTAGGTTTTTGCCTGGCAAGCAGTCACCGGTTCACGCACCGGGTTGTTCAGGGTCTCCCGCCTTGTCACCATAAGGTTACCAATAATGACGTGGGATTATGCCGGTACGGCTCTTGCTTGGGTATATTTGAGTTTGGTGGGGACATTAGGGATGGCCGATTTGCCCAATCATAAGGTAATTTTATACAGTGAGTAACGGTATCAAATCTTTCGATTTGACTGATAAAACTAACTTATTTAATATTGTTTTCAGAAAATGGAACGACCCTGTTCCGGTAAAGGAGAAATAGCTCATGGGGGCACCAGGGGCCCGGAAAAAATATCTAACTCTTTTGAAAGTAATTATTTCGGCGGGGTTATTGTTTTGGCTGTTCCGGAGCATAGAATGGCAGCACGTGGCTGATTTACTGGCCGGGGCAAAAATCCCGTGGCTGGCGGCCGCTTTGGGCTGGATTGTGGTTTCGGTAGCCGTCAGCGCTTACAAATGGCAGCTCCTCAACCGGGCCGCCGGCCTGGCCACACCTTACCGGGTTCTATGGCAGAGCTACTGGGCCTGCCTGTTTCTTAATAATTTTCTCCCTTCCAGTATCGGCGGCGATGCCGTGAGGATTTACTGGACCGGCAAGTATGTGGGGGACATGGCCGGGTCCGCCGCCACGGTGGTGGCGGAAAGGATCCTGGCCACGGCCGGGTTGTCTCTTCTTGCTTTACTGGCGTGGCCTTTCAGCAGGCTGGATGTGCCGTATCTGGCGGCGTTTTTTGCGGTCTTGGCCCTATTCAGCCTTGCCCTTCTACTTCTAATACTGTATCCCAAACTGCTGGAGCGCTTACAGCGGTTCTTGCACCGTTTCCCCGGTGCAGCCCGGTTTCTGGAAGGTTTCAGTGCCCACGGCCTGCGCTTGAGGCGCCGGTCGGACCTGCTGCTGGCGGCGCTGGGATGGTCCGTCGTCTTTCAAGGCTGTGTCGTGATGGTGAACTACTGCTTGTTTCGCGCCCTGGATATCCCCGGGGTGACTTTACTGGAAGCTTGTGTCCTGATCCCGGCCACTTCCGTGGCGGCCATGATCCCCTTGGGGATCAACGGGTACGGCACCCGGGAGGGAGCCTATGTGGCCCTCTTCTCTTCCCTAGGAGTGTCCCGGGAGGGAGCTCTTACCGTTTCCGTCTTATTTGCCGTGCTGGTCAGCCTGACCAGTTTGTGGGGCGGGTGGATCTGGTTGAGAAAAGGACAGGAGAAGGAATGGGAAGATGAAAGAATTGATGGAGGAGAAAGCGGCCGGTTGGTTTACAAAAGGATATAACTGCTGCCAAAGCATCCTGCTGGCCGCCCATGAGACGTATTCTTTAGAAATCAGCCCCGGTTTTTTGATAGACGCAGGTCATTTTTTCCGGGAAGGCATGGCCAGCGGTTGCACCTGCGGGGCCCTGGTAGGGGCGGAAATGGCTTTAGGGCTGGTTAACAAGGAGCAGGGACTGGACCTGCCGCCCGAGACAGCCGGAGCGCTGCACGACCGCTTTATCAAGGCCTTTGGCTCTTCCTGCTGCCGCGTGCTGCGGAAAAAGCAAGGAGTGATAGGCAAGATGACCAAGCAAGGGTGCAAGAAGATCACCGCAGGCACCGCCGGGCTTTTGTATGAACTCATAGAAGAAATCCGTTCTTCCAATTGAAGGGACGAGGGGGATTTCGTGCATGCAGCCGGGTAAGCCGGAGAAAATCTCGGTGCTGATCCCAACATATAACGAGGAAAAAAACATCGGAAGGTTGTTGGAGACTCTGGTTCACCAGCCGGA
>DULZ01000012.1 GCA_012840125.1 Clostridia bacterium
CCCCAAAGATCTTAGCAGGGGAGGTAGTAGCATGAGCGACAAACCCTTCATTCACGTAGTGGATACCACTTTGCGCGATGGCAGCCATGCCGTCAGTCACGAGTTCACGGCGGAACAGATTGCCGCCGTTGCCCGGGGGCTGGATGAAGCCGGAGTGGAATATATCGAGGTTTCCCACGGGGACGGCCTGGCGGGTTCGTCTTACAACTACGGCTGGGCCAAATTGACTGACGAAGAAATGCTTCAAGCCGCCGCCGGGGCCATCAAAAAGGCGAAATTGACGGTCCTGCTCCTGCCCGGCATCGGTACCGTGGAGGACCTGAAAATGGCGGCCGACTGCGGCGCCAAAGTGGTGCGGGTGGCTACCCATGTGACGGAAGCCGATATCGGGGAACAGCATATCGGTATTGCCAAGCAGATGGGCATGACGGCGGTCGGTTTCTTGATGATGTGCCACATGGTGCCGCCGGAAAAGGTGGTGGAGCAAGCCAAGCTCTTTGAATCCTACGGGGCCGACTACATCAATATCGCCGATTCCGCCGGTGCCATGCTGCCGGAAGATGTCAAAGCCCGGGTGGGAGCCGTGGTGGAAGCCGTGCAGGTCCCGGTGGGTTTCCATGCCCATAACAATCTTTCCCTGGCCATTGCTAACGCCGTGGCGGCGGTAGAGGCCGGTGCCACGTTCCTGGATGCTACCTGCCGGGGTTTGGGCGCCGGCGCCGGCAACGCCCAGACCGAAGTATTAATCGGCGTGCTGGACAAGCTTGGTTACCGGACGGGGGTGGATTTCTACAAAATCATGGATGTGGCGGAAGACATCGTGGAGCCGGTCATGCACCGGCCCCAGGTAGTGCGCAACGCGCCCCTGATGCTGGGTTATGCCGGCGTCTACTCCAGCTTCTTGCTGCACACCTACCGGGCCGCCGAGAAGTTCAACCTCGATCCGCGGGATATCTTGGTGGAATTGGGAAGGAGGAGGATGGTAGGAGGACAGGAAGACATGATCATCGATGTCGCTTATCAGTTAGCCCAAAAGAAAGGAGGGGCTTAAGCCGTGAAAGTAGTCAATTTGCTGGCCACTATCGATGCGGAAAAGTGCCGCGGTTGCAAGACCTGCGAGAAGGTCTGCCCGGTATTGGCCATCAAAGTAGAGAACAGAAAAGCCATTGTTGATGCCGACCGCTGCCGGGGTTGTGCGGCTTGCGAACAGCGCTGCCCGGATTATGCGGTGATCATGGTGAAACGAGAACAGCCCATCCTGGTGCAAGTTGATGTGGCGGCTGTGGACTACAGCCAAATTGAAGAACTTTGCCGCCGGGCCAAATTGAACCCCGAGCAGATTATCTGCTACTGCACCGCCACCCGGGCGGAAGAAGTGGCCGCCGCCGTTTTACAAGGGGCGAAGTCCCCGGAAGAGATTTCCTTCCTCACGGGGGCCAGGACCGGTTGCAAGGTGGAATGCATCCAACCCATCCTGCGGCTGCTGGAAGCAGCAGGCATTAAACCGGAACCCCCAAAAGACGGGTGGCAGTGGTACGGCCGGACCGTGACGGTATGGGAGATTCCGGAGGAAGTCAAGCGCAAGTATGCCAGCCGCGGCTTCTACTTTGACGAGGACATTCAACTGTTAGACCGGGTAGTGGCCGCACCGGTACAGGGAAGGAGGGAACCCGATGCGTCCTCCCATTAAACCTATTCCGCCGCGAGCTTCCCAATATGGGATTGATCCGGCGCTGGTAAAAACCCGGGTCTGCGAACTGCCGGGCATGACCTCCGTATTGCTCAAAGAACTTTTCCCCGACCTGCCGGAGGTGATTTATCCCGGTGAAGGTGGGGTAGCCGCCGTCCGCCAAGCGACGGAGGAAGCCTTGCAAAAGATTGACATGAGCAAGATCAAGCCGGAGCACTCCGTGAACATCCTGGCTTCCCATCACGGCTTTACCCTCTTGGGCGGCGAACCCTACGCGGAAATGCTCAAGACCATCAAAGATGTCATCGAGGCCAGGACGGGGTGCAAAGACATCCGCTTGCGGGCCGGGGTGGGCCTGCGCTTCCGGGAGACGGAAGAGTATATCAAGCGCTACGGCCTGGACAAGCACTTTAACGGTAAAGCCATCGGCGTGGCCCCCATCGACCAGGGCATACCTATTGAAACGGAAGTGGGCACTTTATACGGCATTAAGAGAATCTATGATGCCGACTGGATTGTCCATGCCCACAACAGCGACGTGCGGGAAGTTCACTTCCACCGGCAGGTCGACCGGGCCGTGAAGCCCTTCGGCATGTCCTACGCCCGCATCGAAACCCGGTCCACCTACCACCAGAATCTGGGGCCGCGGGCGGCCAACTTTACGGCCAGGGCCATCTTTGATTCGCCCTTCGTCCAGAAGAAATTCGCCTTTGCCTCTTTCTTGACGATGGCTCCCAACGGCATCATCGGGGTGGATGCCGACACGGACTTGTATGCTTTGAACGACCGGGTCACTGAACTGGGATGCCGTTATTACGGCAAAATGATGTCCCTCTTTGGGGAAATTGACGAGTGCATCGCTGCTTTGGATTTCCCCTGTCCGGTAGTGTATGTCTTTTCTGCCGGAGTGATCTACGCCAACTTTGCCGGTGCCAATACCGACCTCTACGACCTGGAGCTGCCCTTGCCGGCTTATACCTGGTACACGGAGGCTTTTTACGGCAAGGGGGGCAAACCCCTTTTGCCGGACATACCGGCCATGAACCCGGCCATTAAGATGTGCGTGCATAACTACGCCTGGACCGGTTATCCCAGTGCCTTCTTCAGCGAGCACATTCCCACGGTGGTGGTGGGACAGGAACAGGCCGATCTCTTTAACCGGGATCCCCAGAACCTGACCTACATGAAACATGCCCTGGTAGCCGAAACCACCGAAGCCGCCA
>DULZ01000013.1 GCA_012840125.1 Clostridia bacterium
CCCATTACCTGTTAGCAGCGCTGTTACTCCATGGAAACCACACAATTTCTTCCTTTAGCCTTTGCCTTATAAAGGGCATCATCAGCTATTTTTATCATATCTGTCACATGGTTAATCCCTCCGGTGCCGCTCCGGATGGCAGCCACACCGATGCTGACGGTAAAGCCAATCTCCCGCTCTTCGTACACCACTTTTCTTTTGGCTACGGTCTCCCGGAACTGCTCCGCTATCCTTTTGGCATCTTTCAAAGAGGCGTTCTGCAAAACGACAGCAAATTCCTCTCCTCCGATACGACCGGCGATATCGGTCTTGCGAAAACTGGATTTTATGATCCTGCCCATTTCACGAATGATTTCATCCCCCGCCCCATGGCCAAAAGTATCGTTGACGGCTTTAAAATGATCCAGATCCATGATCAACAGGGACAGTTCCTCATTATTCTTTTTGGGGCTGGCAAACTGCCTCTGGGCAAGACTCATAAACTCCGCCCGGTTATTAAGGCCGCTTAAAGAATCGGTGGTAGCTAAGAATCTCAGTTTCTCCTGAACTCTCCTCTCTTCCGTCACATCACGGATGGACTTCAGCAATCGCGTATTGCCATCATGGTGTTCTCCCAGCGGCACCACATCAATCTCAAAGAACCGTTCCTCACCGTTTATCGTCACGGCAAAATCTTGATTAGTCTCACTTTGAAAGATTTCCAGCAGCTTCCTGTCCTTGCTTAGGAGATGATCGATGGGATAATTGTCCAGGGAGATATTCAGGGCCGTAAAAAACTTCTCAGCGGCCTGGTTGTAGTCTATGATCCTTTTACCGGGACCCAAAACCACCATACCGGCCAGATTCTTTTCAAAGATGGCGTCCCGGGCCAGGGTTTTGATTTCCAAGAAATCATATTGGAAAATGCCGTAACTGATAATAAGCAGGGAAACGGGCATGATTAAAGCGGAATAATCAATACTCAGCTCGTCATAAGCCGTAAGAACTAACCCTATGCCGATCAGGGGCAGCAAAGAAGCAAACAAAAAAATAAAAAAGTGGGATTTCGTATGGTTGGCCCTGTTTTTCCGGTATCCGATGAAATAAACCATCACGGTGAGCAGCAGGCACAAGATGGTATAGGAAATGTTAACGTAATACCAGAGCCCTCTTTCCATGTACAAGGAGTAATAGCCGGCGATTTCCCGCATTTCATATCTTGCATAGAAAAGATGATGCCAGTGATTGGTAAGTCGCATGAGAAAGCTTGTGATTGGCACGGAAAAAAGTAAGATGGTCATCCGGGTTGTGAGGGAATAGATGGTTTCTGTATGAAGGAGAGCCACTACCAACCACAGTACGGAAATGAAAGGCAGTCCAAAGTATTGAAACAGGTTCCAGAAGATGATTTCCTGCATATCGCTGCTGTGGATAATCATGATATAACCAAACAAATAGATGCTGATGCATAGAACCAAAGCTGAGAATGCCTTTCGGTAGGTTGTTCTTCCCTTAGAAAAAAATAAGCAGCGAAATACTGAGCCAGTATAACCGCCAGGACCAAGTAAAGACTGACTAATATCTTCATAAGAACACCTCAGTATCCATCGGCAGCCCACACCTCGTGCTTGTCTTGTTTGACTCAATTATACATGTTTCGACAGAATGTTTCTACAAAACACCCTGCTGAATTAGGCACAAAAAACC
>DULZ01000014.1 GCA_012840125.1 Clostridia bacterium
GTGGATCCAAGGCGCTGAACGCTTCATCCATGAGCAAAATGTCCGGATCGTTAGCCAGGGCCCTGGCCAAGCCGACCCTTTGCTGCATACCACCGCTGAGACTGGCGGGATAACTGCCGGCCCAATTCAGCAATCCCACAATATCCAAGGCCTGAGCGGCTTTTTCCTTCCGCTCCGCCGCAGGTATGCCTTGAATTTCCAAACCATACTCTACATTACCCATCACTGTCCGGTGCGGAAACAGCCCGAACTTCTGAAACACCATGCCAATTTTCTTTCGCCTCAGCTCCCGGAGCTCCCGGGGGACCATCGCCAGCACATCCTCCCCATCGATCATGATCTTGCCCTTGGTTGGTTCAACCAACCGGTTGACACACCGGACCAGGGTTGATTTGCCGCTGCCGGACAAGCCCATAATGACAAAGATTTCGCCTTCTTCAATCGCGATGGACACATCATTAATGGCAACGGTATGTCCCGTCCTCTTTAGAATTTCTTCTTTACCCAATCCTTGTTGCAGCAATGAAATTGCTTTATTCGGTTCATGTCCAAATATCTTGTAAAGACGCTCTATTACGATCTTGCTCCTTCCCAAATACGAAGGTCCCCCCTCTCCAATTCGCCAAATTTGTTCCCCAGGATATCATCTTGTTAGACAACCCGTCAAAGACGATGAGGCTGCCTCAGCCATGCTCTCCCCATCTCAGCCAGGACACGGCATCGATAACCCGGAGTTCCTCAAAGATCCTCCCAGATCCTCCAATATCCTCCTGATAACGGTCATTTCCGCCTGATTTTTGGTAGTATAAGCATATTCCTGCGGCTAGCATAAGCAGGCGTGTTCAAGCTCATCCGGCTAAGGGAGCCAACAAAGCCCGATTGTGGTAAAATATTGGGGAAAAAGCAGCGGTAACGGAGGGAAAACAGTGAGCGTCGAAAGGGTTAAGCAGTTTTTTGCGGAAAGGAACCTCCCCTACCCCATCTGGGAATTTGACACCAGCACCGCCACGGTGGAGCTGGCGGCGGTCGCTTTGGGGGTGGAGCCGGCCAGGATCGCTAAAACCATTGCCATCGGTTTGAAAGAACAAGTCATTGTGGTGGTTGCCAAAGGGGATGCTCGTATTGATAACCGGAAATTCAAGGATTGCTTTAAGCAAAAGGCGAAAATGCTCAACCCTGATGAGGTCCTAGCTGCTACCGGGTACCCGGTGGGGGGCGTCTGCCCCTTTGCCCTGGGCGACATACCCGTTTACCTGGACGTGACCTTGAAAGAGTTTGACTATGTCTACCCGGCGGCGGGTTCCCCCAATTCCGCCACCAAGATCACGCCGGAGGAACTGGCAGCAGTGACCGGGGGAACCTGGGTAGACGTGTGTAAATAATCAACAGCCGGCGGCGATCTCCCACAGGTACAGGGAAGCCACGGTACCGTAGGGCGAATAGAGCCGCCGGTATTTTTCAAAAGTATCCCGGTCCAGCTCCGGGAGGTTATACAAGGCCATCATCCCTTTTCTGATGGCCAGGTCTCCCCAGCTCACCACGTCGGGTCGCAGCAAGGAAAAAATCAAGAACATCTCGGCGGACCAAAGGCCCAGGCCTTTGAGAGCGCACAAGTGCTTAACGACCTCTTCATCAGGCATCAGCGGCAGCCGGCGCAAGTCCAGTTTCCCTGCCAGCACCGCTTCTGCCACTCCTTTAATGTAGCCGGCCTTCCGCAGGCTGGTACCGCACTGCCGGATGACTTTAAGGTCGGCGACGGCCACGGCCTCCGGTGTCACTTCAGGAAACGCCTCAAGAAAACGCTGCCAGACAGTATTGATGGCTTTGTTGGAAATCTGCTGGGCCAGAATGGTATGGACCAATCCCGGAAACAACTCAGGCATGATTTCCCGCTCAATCAGCCCAATCCTGTCTATCGCCTCCCCGAGCTTGGGATCCCGTTCTTTCAAATGATTTATTTCTTTGTGGCCGTAGGGAAAAACGGGCACTTGCACCAGCTCTCCTTCAAGGGCACAACAACCCAGGTATTTAAAAGAACAATTACAAACATGTTTGGCCCAAGTAACGACCGGCCCTGCCATGCTGCCGGGCCCTTCAATCCCATGTCGATGGGATTGGGGCAGCGGCTTTGGCCGGCACCCTACTTGTGATAAGGTTCATGATGGAGGATGCGGTAAGCACGGTAAATCTGCTCGAAAATGACGGTAGCCTGCAGCCCGGGATCCATTTCCAGGGGACTGATAGCCCAAGATTCATCACCGGCCATGTCCTCCGCCCCGATAATGACGGCCGCTGTGGAGTTGCCCGCCAGACCTAGGCGGTTGATTTTCTCCGCCAGTTCTTCGGAAGACATGAGCTGCCCTTGGGTCGAAATGATGATCTTATAGAGCTTCCCGGGCAATTTTGACGCCAGTACCCCCGCGTTTTTTGCGGCAATCACCTGAGTTTTGCAATACCGGCTTAATCTCTTTTCATACTCCCGGATAGCTTCCCGGTAAAATCTATCTATTTTGCAGTTTACGAGATAAATGATAAAATTCATGGCCTGCCCCTCGACGAAAAATGTGGCAAAAGGCTTTACCCTTGCCCATCAATATGCTTAAAACAGCGGCAGAGCTGTTCCAGAAGCATTAACCGCATGAGCTGGTGGGGAAAGGTCAGCGGGCCGAAGGACAAGCGAAAGTCCGCCCGGCCCAGCACCTCCCGCGAAAGTCCCAAGGAACCGCCGATTACAAAGGCCAGGTGGCCGCAGCCTTTGTCTCTTAAGTCCCGGATTTTTCCGGCCAGTTCCGCCGAGGACAGCATCTGCCCTTTGATGTCCAGGGCAATAACATACATGTCTTCTTTAAGGCGCTTCAAAATGCCCTGCCCTTCTAAATTCTTCACCTGCTCTCTTTCTTTATCGCTGAGATGCTCCGGCGCCTTGGCATCCGGTACTTCGACCAGGTTCAGGCGGCAATATTTGTCCAACTGCCGGCTGTATGCTTCAATCCCTTGCAACACCGGAGGTTCCTTGATCTTACCTACACTCACCACGGTAACTTCCACAACCGGCCCCCCATGTCACTTAAAGTCTGAGCAAAAGAGGCAGCACCAGCGGCACCAGTAAGGAAACCAGACTGCCGTTGATAAGAGCAATGGCCGCCGCATCTCTACCTAGCGCGCGGACGATCACCGGCAGCGTGGTATCCATGGTAGTAGCCCCGCCGGGGGCCAGGGCCGCCAAGCTGCCTTTCAGCCGGACCCCCAGCACAGGAATAATGAAAAATGACAACAGTTCCCGTAAGAAATTCGTTAAGAAAGCGATGGCCCCTGCCTCGGCACCCACCGCTTCTGCCACTACCACCCCGGAATAGCTGTAGAAGCCGCTGGCGGCCCCCGTAGCTAAAGCCACCGGGGGAGAGATGCCGATGAGCATGCCCCCCACCAGCGCCCCCAGGGTACCTCCCACCATCACCCCGGCGGGAATAAGGAAAGATACGACGCCCAGGGTTTTTAACTGGCGCCACACCTGCTCTTGCCTGGCCAGGTCAAAACCCACGAAAAAGAGCATCAAAGCCAGGGCATAGGAAGCCAGGTCTTTTAGGAAGGGTAAATCTTCCGGTGCCAGGTACTGGTAACCACAAACGATACCCACGGCCAAGATGAGTCCCACGAATCCCGCCAGCCGGAAAGGATTGTCCCCGGCCGACCGGGTAGACAGGTGGTTTACAGAATTATTCTTGCCGCCCAGGTTCTTTTCCAACAACCAAACGCCGCCGACGCTGCCGCCAATGGAAAATATAGTCAGGAAAAAGGATTTGAGGCCTAAAGTACCCAAATTGGCCCTGGTGGCCGGATCCGCCCCGATCTGAGCTCCTAAAACAAAGAGCAAAATGCCGAGAGCAATGAAGCTGGCGGTGCCCAGCTTGTCCAGCCAGGAAGCAGGCAGCCGGAGGAAATACCCGGCGATTAGGCCCAGCACCACTGCGATGATTAAGATCATGTTCATTCCTCCCAAAAAAAGAGCCGCTGGCGGCGGCACAATGAAGGGGCCGCTCCCGCGGCCCTCAGCCTGTTGACAAACTGTCCCGCCGGTGGTGCGGCAGTCCGGGAGCCGCTCCCGCGGCCCTTTCCCGTGGTTCTCCGGTTAAGACCGAGGCATTTCGCCCAGGGTCACTTGCAAATCAATGGCCTTGCCTTTGCGCACTACCCGGATGACCACCTGATCCCCGGGTTTGAGTTTTTTCAAGACCCCCTGCAAGTCCGCGGCGGTCTTGATGTTCTGGTCGCCAATGCGGACGATGATGTCTTCCACCTGCATGCCCGCTTTTTCCGCCGGGCCCCCGGGCACAATACCGCCCACCCAAATGCCTTGGGGCAGGTCGTACCACTGGGCCAACTGCTCCGTCACCACTTGGTAATTATAGATACCGATAAAAGGACGGCTGACATAACCTTTTTCGATTAACTGTCTGATAATGGGTTTCACGTCGTTAATGGGGATGGCAAATCCCATGCCTTCCACATCAGCCCGGCTCACCTTCACGCTGTTAATCCCGATGACTTCGCCCCGGCTGTTCACCAAGGCCCCGCCGCTGTTGCCCGGGTTAATGGCCGCATCTGTCTGGATCACATTGAGATTAACTTCCTGCCCCGATGCACCGGTTACACTAATCTGCCGGTTCAGGGCGCTGATCACTCCGGCCGTCACCGAGCGGTCAAAACTGGTGCCCAGGGGACTGCCGATGGCCACGGCCAGTTCTCCAACCCGGAGCCGGTCGGAATCGCCAAAGACCGCCTCGGGCAAATTGTCGGCCTTGATCTGGATCACCGCCAGGTCCGTCTGTTCGTCCCCGCCAATGACCCTGCCTTCGTACTGGTGCTCACCCTGCACAATAACCTCCAACCGGTCCGCTCCGGCGATGACGTGATAGTTAGTCACAATATAGCCGTTCTTGCTGTCGAAAATCACCCCGGAGCCTGAGGAGGGCTGCAATTGGCGGAAAAAACCCGTTTGCTGGTAATTCACGATACTCACCACCGCCGGGCTGACCTTTTCGGCGATGGCCACTACCGGAGATTCCGTGGGCGAGATCAATACCGGCGGTGTTTGGTTTGGTTTTTCCTGCTGCTCCCCGGGTGGAGGCACTGCTATATCCTCACCCAGGATAGTAGGCCCTAAATATAAAGCCACGATACCCCCAATGAGCGCGCTAATCAGCATCAGGACAAAAATCACAAAATAATTGGGTCTCCGTTCATAGCCGGAATCAAAATAGCTCATTCTACTTCCTCCCTAAACCATCAGGCGTCGACCCTCTCAATGTCGGCTCCCAATGACAGCAGTTTCTTATGGAAATCTTCGTAACCGCGGTCCACGTGTTCGATACCGCATACTTCAGACTGACCTTCCGCCGCCAAAGCGGCCAGCACCAGAGCCGCTCCCGCCCTTAGATCCGTGGCTTTGGTTTGGGCACCGTAGAGCTTCTCTACGCCTACCACCACGGCCGTCTGTCCTTCCACCCGGATATTTGCCCCCATGCGCCGCAGTTCCCCTACCATGCGGAAGCGGTTTTCATAAATGTTCTCTACAACCACACTGGTGCCCTTGGCCCGGGACAACAGCACCAGCATGGGTGATTGCAGATCCGTCGGAAAACCCGGATAGGGCATGGTTTTGATATCCGTATGGGTGTACTCTGCTACTCCTTCCACTTCCAGGGCATCTTCTTCCAGAATAAGCCGTGCCCCTGCTTCTTTTAGCTTGGCAATGAGAGGCATGAGGTGCATGGGAATAACATTTTCCAGCCGCACCCGGCCGCCGGTCACCGCCGCCCCGATGGCCAGGGTACCTGCCTCAATCCGGTCGGGAATAATGCTGTACCGTACAGGGCGGAGTTCTCTTACCCCTCTAATCCGGATGAGGTCGGTGCCGGCACCCCAGATCTGGGCGCCCATGGCGTTCAAGAAATTGGCCAGGTCCACAATCTCAGGCTCTTTCGCGGCATTTTCCAGAACCGTCTGGCCTTCGCTCAAGGCAGCTGCCATCATCAAGTTTTCCGTAGCTCCCACACTGGGAAAGTCCAGGTAGATCTTTTCCCCGTGGAGCTTACCTTGCACCTTGATAAAACCATGGCCGGTAGTCACATCTCCTCCCATGGCTTTCAATCCTTTCAAGTGCAGATCCATGGGCCTGGAACCAATAGAACACCCGCCCGGCATGGATATTTCCGCCCGCCCAAAGCGCCCGGCGAGGGACCCAAGCAATAGATTGGAGGCCCTTAGTTTCTTGGCTAAGGGATAGGGGGTAATGGTGCCGACATCGGAGCCCACCTTGATGGACACAGTATTGCTGTCTGTCCAACTGACGCTCGCCCCCAGACCCTCCAGGATTTGCGCCATGCACTTAACGTCCTCGATTTGCGGCACGTTTTCCAGAATGGTTTCTCCCTCCGCCATGAGGGAGGCCGCCATGATGGGTAAAGCAGCATTCTTAGCTCCACTGACTGCAACTGTCCCAGACAGTCTCTTTCCGCCGGAAATAATAAATTTGGCCATGGATTAACCCTCCCAGACGGGTCGTTACAGCTATTATTTCTAGCTCAAATCCCGTATTCCTGCCGTGGACGCAGGCTTATCCCCCGGGTCCCCTGGTGCTAGTGTATGCCGGCGGGACTGGAAATATCCAACAATACCAGCGCCCTGGCTGGGCGGCCATGCTCATTCAAAATCATATTCTGGACATACACGTAATACATAACGGCCCAAAGGCAAGGGCTGTGCCTCTCCTACAACGCCGGGAAAAACCGGAGCTGTCCTCCAAAGCCTGAGGACAGCTCCCCGTCTTTTGCGCTGTTAGACTATGCCCCTATCCCAAAAACCGGAAAATGAGCATGGCGCCGCCGGCGGTGTGTTCCGCCCCGCTGGAGAATTCAATTAATGTTTCTTTCATCCCCTCCAGTATTTTCTCCAGCTCGTATTCCCGCTTGATGGTTTCGTTGAGTTGGATGGTAACGTAGGGCTCGGAAAACTCGTCGCCGTCCTTGTTCTTGGTTCTGGCAACGCCGGCGGAATAAACCATCAGCATGTCCCCCTGCATCAGTTCCAGGCGGTTCTGCTGGAAATTCACGTTTTCCATATTGGCCAGGACAAAGCTGGTGACTTCGTTGACCTCCTCAAAGGCAGCCCCGGCCCGCTTCACCAAAGTGGTCGGCATGCCGGCGTTCACGTAATCCATTTCCCCGGTTCTTAAGTCCACGATACCGACAAAGACGGAGACGGTTAAACCTTCCGTATTGTTCTGACTTAACTGGTTGTTGGTCTCCAGTACAATCCGGTAGGGCTGGTAACCCAGCCGGGCGAAGCTGCGGATATTGGCAGCGGCCAAGACGGCGAACATGGTGGCGGGAATGCCCTTGCCGGAAGCTTCCCCTACCACCAGGCAGAGGCGGTGCCGGTCAATCAGGAAGAAATCGTAGAAACTGCCGTCCCCCACCAGGGTAGTCCGGTTCGCATAGATGTCGAACTCCGTCCGGTTGGGGAAGGCCGGGAACACGGTGGGGAAAATGTTGCTCTGGATTTGCTTGGCCAGGTCCAGTTCGGCACCGATACGTTCCCTTTCCGCCGACATGGCGGCCAGGTTGACCATGTAATTCTTGATCTCCCTGGTCATGTGATTGAGGCTGTTGGCCAAGAGCTCGATTTCATCCCTGGTCTGCACCGCTACCTCTTGGAAGGACAGTTGGGACGGGTCTTCTACCTCATTGGTCTGCCGCACGAAGTGCTGGGCACTCCGGGCCAGGCTCATAATCGGTTGGACCACGGAACGGTTCATAATGGTGATAAAGATCAGGAGGAATACTGCCAAGAGGGCCACGGCACCGATAGCCACCGTCATCAGGTAGGAACGCATGTTTTCTTTAATCTGGTCCATGGACACATCCATAGCCAGCACGCAAACGGGACGGCCGGCGGCATCCAGCACCGGCACATAACCCGTCATCATATAACCGAATTCACTGTCATTGACCAGGAAACGGATGGCGGTTTTGTCACTGTCATCCATGAGGGAGTTGTAAAACAACCGGCGCATATTCTCATCAAAATCGCCTTCACCCACGGGATCACCGAGGGAATTGATGGTTTCCGGTTCTTCCAGGAACTCCTGCTCCGTAAAGGCATTGAGGACATAATTCATCCGGGTGGGGTCATTACCGTCGGGGAAGTAGACCATGTAGATAAACTGCATCTCGGATCTTTCCTTGAAAGTGTTCAAGGTTAATTGCAGTCTTTTCAGGCCTTCTGATTCCTGGAGCGTGTCAATGCAAGCCCGTAAATCATCCCCATCGATTTCGCTCATGGCGATTTTGATGAAGGAATCCACGTAAACCTGGTACCGCTCCAGGAGGCTGTTGCTGTAGGACCGGTAACCCAGCCAGCCCATCATCACGCTTAAGACTGCGGTAAAAACCACACAATAGACGATGATTTTATTACTTGAGCCTTTTGCAAAATAGCCCCTTTGTAGAAAAAGAAAACAAGTTGCCATACTGCCGCAAAGCGCAATTTTCTAAAAACACTTTAGCGGGCAGCAGTAATATCGGTATCAACCGATTTTAACCTA
>DULZ01000015.1 GCA_012840125.1 Clostridia bacterium
CATTACACCCTGCCCCAGGTCCGGCTCCTGGGCCAAGGGGATTTTCTGGTTGACCTCCAGAATGAAGAGAAACTATTCCGTTTAATGCTCTTTATCACTTTTAGAATCGACGAAACAGAGATAAACGGCGCTATTATCATGGACATGACCATCAATTCCTTGCACGAATTGATTAATACTCTGGACAAAATGGAAGTTGGTCTGTATGAATGAAAATATCTTTGCGGACATTCTGAACGAAGTGAATGAAGGAATCTTTATTCTGGATGAGTCATTCCAAATCCTGTTTTGGAATGACTATATGGAACAGCTGACGGGAATCTCCAGGCATGAAGCATTACACCGGAATGCCTTTGCAGTACTGCCCAGCTTGAACCGGAATTATTTTGTCGCTTCCTTGCACAAGGCCTTGGAACAGGATTACAAGCCTTTCTTTTCAGCGGCGATGCACCGGGGATTGATCACCGCCACGGCGGAGCTGAACGTCAGGGTAAGCTCCTATAAAAGCGATGAGGTAAAACTGCTCATTGTGGAATGCATTGACGTTACCAGCCAGTACCTGCGGGTGAACCAGTTGAAAGAGTACGTGAAGAAGTTAGAAGATTTGAATAAAGAGCTGCGGGAAAAAGAAAGGGAAATCGCCAGGCTGGCTTTTTACGACAAGCTTACCGGCGTGGCCAACAGGACCCTGTTCTATAACGTGGCCGAAAAGCTTCTACACCATGCCAGGCGGGAGCAGAGCAAACTGGGTTTGATGTTTGTTGACCTGGACAATTTCAAGACTATTAACGACACCTACGGCCACAAAGTAGGGGACCAGGTCTTGCTGCAGGCCGCTCAAGTATTGACGAAGAGCATTCGTGCCAACGATATGGTGGCCAGGTTCGGGGGCGATGAGTTTGTCATCCTCTTGCCCGGCCTGAAAGAATACAGCCACTATCAATCCGTTGTCACCAGGCTGGTCAAAGCTTTACATCAAATTCATATTGCCGAGGCGCCCGTTACCATATCTTTGAGTATCGGGGTCAGCTTCTTTCCCCATGACGGCCACACTATTGATGAATTGATTGCCAAGGCTGACCGGGCCATGTATTGGGCCAAAAACCTGGGCGGCAACAAGTGCGCTTCCTACAAAGATCCTCACGAAGTGATGCAATTGGATGAGTACGTGATTCCGAGTTAGGTTTTAAGAATTAACTATCGTTCCTAACAAAAATTATTATCACGAAGTGTCTAAGAAGCCCGGTTTCCCGGCATAACATTTATTAGAAAGAAAAAAAAATTGGGGGAGGTAATTTAATGTTCAAACTGTTTAAGAAGAGGATGAAAAACCAAAAAGGCTTCACCCTGGTGGAATTGATGGTGGTGGTGGTCATCATCGGCATCCTGGTAGCCATCGCCGTGCCGGTGTACAACAACATAACTGAAACGGCCAAAGAGAAGGCCTGCGAGGCTAACAAGAGGACTATCCAGGGAGCTGTCAGCGTGTATCATGCGAAATATGGACGCTATCCAGAGAATTTTGACGCTCTCACCGGAGACCGTGACAAATATTTAGAGGAAATACCTGAGTGCCCTTCCAACGGTGTTTATAATATCGAGAAAGAAAATGGAACGGTAACATGTAGTGTTCATGGAGGAAAAACTGAGCCTGAAGGCAATTCAGAGCCAGAAGGCTAAAAGAACTGTGAGCATAGTTTTTATAGAATGCCGGTTTCATACTGAGTTTCGAAGACCGGGGGTGACATAACCTCCGGTTTTTCCGTGTTTGCGTCCCAGGGAAGCAGAACTTAGGGACAGTTTCAGCTCTGTACCCTGTAGGAATGGATTGGCTTAACCGGTTGGTGCATCTTTATGCCCAGGTGCTTTTGCCTTGATACAAAATATATTAAACTGTTGATGAAGCATGATTTGTTGTTGAGCAAAAGGTATTATTCATAATGGAGTTGCAGTCGTTTCGGCAGAGTGGCCTAATGATGCTTGAGGCTTTACCTTTGTGCATCAGAGAAAAAGACTTGCACCCTTTGTTGGGAGGGAGACCAATGTGGAAATTGATTGGGAACCGGTGGAAAAACCAGAGGGGATTTACATTAGTGGAATTGATGGTGGTTGTGGCTATTATTGGGATCCTGGTCAGTATAGCGGTGCCTTCCTATCAAAAGGTTACGGAGACGGCGAGAAAGAATGCCTGCCAAGCAAATATGCGTGCTGTTTTGGGAGCCGTTCAGATATTAAGAATGGAAAACGCCGGCGTTAACCTTGCAGGGAGATTAGATGAACAACATGCCCTAATGGCTGTCAAACTATTCAGTGAGGTGCCAACATGTCCCTCCGGTGGAGATCTGTACTATAGCATTGACGTCGATAATGACGGGACTATAACTATTGCATGTCCTAACGGTCACCATATAAGAAAAGAAGGCGCCGGTGGAGAATGATCGCAACTGCTGGAGTTAGTTTTGCCGGACCGGTACATTAAAAGGGGTATACTCTCTATGGGGATGCGATTCCCCCTTGTTTTGTGCTTCCATTGTTATTCACTCTTTAGCAGCGATCCTCTAAGCCCATCCCAGTAATTAATAAATTTATATACCAGCTACTTCCTTACTTGCCTGTTTCATGTTATATTAATGATTAAGAGAAATGATTCTCATTTTGACGGAAAGAAGGGATTTGGGTTGGTTGATGAAAACCGGGGGAGCCGGTCTTCCTTGCCCTTAGATCAATTGCTGAGAATGTCCGCCGAGCAAAAGGCTTCCGACTTGCACTTGGCGGTGGGGATCCCGCCCATGGCCCGGGTTCGCGGGGAACTGGTGGCATTGGATTACCCTTCCCTTACTCCGGATTCAATAAAAGAAATCCTGAAGCCTGTTTTAAGTCCCCCCTACGACAAGTATTTCGACGAGCATCTAGAATTGGATATTTCCTATGCCCTTCCCGGTGTGGCCCGGTTCCGGGGGAATATCATGAAACAGAGGGGTACTCTGGCGGCGGTTTTCCGGGTGGTTCCCTTCGAGATTCCCAACATAGACCAACTGGGGCTTCCGCCTCAGGTCAAAGAGCTGTGTTACTTGCCCAGGGGATTAGTACTGGTGACCGGTCCCACCGGCAGCGGTAAATCCACCACCCTGGCCGCCATGGTGGACTTAATCAACCGGGAAAGACGTGTGAATATTGTGACGGTGGAAGACCCCATCGAGTTTCTCCACCGGCACAAAAAGTCCATCGTGAAGCAGCGGGAAGTGGGCTTGGATACCCATTCCTTTGCCAATGCGTTGCGCCATGTGCTAAGGCATGACCCGGACGTGATTTTGATCGGGGAAATGCGGGACCTGGAGAGCATCTCCATTGCCCTGACGGCTGCGGAGACGGGGCACCTGGTTTTGTCCACTTTACATACCCAGACGGCCCCTTTGACCATCAGCCGGATTGTGGATGTTTTCCAAGACCACCGGCGGGAGCAGGTGAGGCAGCAGTTGGCCAACACCCTAAAGGGAGTGATCTCCCAGCAGCTGCTTCCTTCCGCCGACGGTCAAGGCCGGGTGCTGGCAGTGGAGTATTTAATCGATACCCCGGCGGTGCGGAACTTGATCCGGGAAGGCAAGGAACACCAGCTCTACAATGTGATGCAGACCGGCCGGGGTGCGGGGATGCAGACCATGGACCAGGCCTTGGCTGACTTGTTCAGTGCCGGGAAAATCAGCAGGGAAGCGGCCCTAGAACATTGTATTGACCGGGTGGAACTGGAGCGTCTCATGCACCGGTCGAGTTTCGGTGCATCCGGATTTTGGGATTGAACAAAAAGAATTTAAACTGCGGCCTGGTATGGTAGCAGGAGTTTGCTGGCAGGCGTTGAATTACAGCAATGAGATAATGAATTTAATAAAATTTGCCAAAGCAATACGGAATACTTATGTCATCATTCGAAAGGGCAAAGCCGCCGAAAGGCGGTGACTGCAAAGCTATGGGTCTACAGCTCCCATGGAGCCATGATCGCCAGGCTGCCGCGTAGGGTCAGCCTGGCGTTTTTTATTGAGATATAGAATCAAAGGGAATGGGAGGAAAACAAGTGGCAGATCCAAAGTTTCGTCTGAAGCTGCCTGAAATAAAAAGAGAAGGCCAAACAGGCAGCAAAACCAGGCTCTATGTTTTACTTGGCATATTGGCCGTGGTATCTGTAGCGGCGGTGGTGGTGAACATCAGCCTGCTTGGGCCCGGCGAGCCCGGGCCGCCAAATGTTTCAGGGGATTTAAAACCGGAAGATCTAGAACGGGAAATTGCCAGCCTGCTGCCTCAGACGTCCCGGCAGGAAGAACAGGGTGCCGGAGAGTTGGGAACAAATAGTGCCGGAGATGTTGATCCCTTTGCCCTACCCATGGAACTGCAAGGAGTCATCACCGGGGGAAAGAAAGATCTGGCGATTATAAAAGCCCGCCAAACTACCTACATAGTCTCAACCGGTGAGCAAATCGCCGGCAGTTGGGAATTGGTGGAGATAAGCAGAGATGCGGTGCGGCTCAAAAACGGTTCGGAAGAAATTGTCATTGTTCTAGGCTCCCGGAATTAACGGGCATAAACAGAGTATTTCTAAGGAGATGTGGGGAGGAGAAGATGAATCAGGGACGTTTTACTAAACCACTGGTTTTCTCGGTTTTGCTCGTGTGTGTCTTGTTATTTTCAGGGACGATGCGAGAAGCACAAGCCGCTTCGGGGCAGTTTTCCCTGGACGTGCGGAATGCGGATCTCAGGGATGTCTTGTCTGCTCTGGCCATCCAAACCGGCACAAACATTGTGCTGGTCGAAGAACCCGTTAACGTGACTTTCTCCGTGCAAAATGTCCCTCCCATGCGGGCACTGGAGCTGCTGCTGCAAACCCTGGGACTGAGTTATGTCAGGGAGGGCAATTTGCTGATCGTGGGCAGTGAGGAAAAACTCCAGGCCGGCTATGACAAGGAGGAAACCTTGGCCAGGTTTGACCTGGTGTACATCCGCACGGAACAGTTCAGACCCCTTCTCTCCGAGCTGGGTTTGCCGGTGAAAAGCATCGCTTTCAACAACAACCCGTACACTATTTGGGTTAAGGGAACGCCCCGGGACCTGGTGAAAGTGAAAGAGCTCTTGGAAGCGGTAGACCAGTTGGAAAATGCCGTTTTTCGGGGTGTAGAGGAGCTAGTTCTGGACTATCAGGAGTTTTATGCCTACGCGGTAGAGCCGGACCGGTTAGCGCAGCTGGCCAGAAACGCAGGCATCCCGCTGGAAAAATATGTTACCATAGGCAATCGCCTCCTGGTTTTTGACAAGCAGATTTTGGCTTATTGGGATGAGTTTCACAAAGTCATGCAGGCATTGGATTCCATCGATGCCAGGAACAGTAGTATTTTTCCTTTTCAGCTCAAACATATCGTGGCCCGTGATGCGGCTTCCCGCCTGGCAAGTATTGGCTTTTCAGGTGTAAAAACCATCACTTTTAACTTTCCTGAATTCAGCAGAGAGCTGATTGTCATCTGTCCCCCCCAATTAGAATCCCAAGTATATACCGCTTTGGCCGCCATCGATACGGCACCCGAGAAAATCAAAGCCCCCGTTATTTCCAGTACCGGGGAGTTTGCTCGCAGTGAACTGCAAGCCAAGCGGCGTTTACTGGCGGAAATGACCTCCATCCCCCTCAGCAGTATGCACATCTCTGAGAATATTTCCGGTGATCCGGATAATCCCCATCATGTACTCTGGGCCCATGAAACGCCGGATAACATCAAGCTGCTGCAGGATTTGGCGGAGAGCTTTTGATCATTGGGGGTGGAACTATGCCTGTGTTTAGTTATGAGGTTGTCGATGCCCAAGGTAGGTCCACAACCGGTAAACTGGAAGGCGAAACTGAAGCGGCCGTCGTCGCCAGGTTAAGGGGTATGGGCTACATGGTGACCAGGGTCCAACAGGTGAGGGGGCCCGTGGTTTCCCTCGGTGCCTGGCGGGCGGAAAGGAAAGTGTCTTTAGGTGACCTGAGCCTTTTCAGCCGCCAGTTGGCCTCCATGCTTAATGCGGGGATCCCCCTAACCCGCTGCTTGTTTGCTTTGAGTGAACAATCATCGGTACCGGCTCTAAAACGGGCTCTCAGTGAAATCGCCGCCAATGTGGAGGCAGGCATGAGTTTTACCGAAGCACTGGAAGGGTACCCCAAGATCTTCTCCAAGCTGTTTGTGGGGATGGTGCGGGCCGGGGAAGTGGGAGGCACCCTGGAAGAGTCCCTGAGCCATCTGTCGGAACAGTTGCAAAAAGATAAAATCCTGCGGGACAGCATTCGTTCGGCCACCTTTTACCCGGCCATGGTAGGGATTTTTTCCGTCCTGGTAATGCTGGTCATGATGATTTTCATTGTGCCCATTTTTGTCAAGATGTTTCCTGAAGGGGTAGCACTGCCGGCTCCTACCCTGGTCGTGCTGGCTGTCTCGGATTCCCTCAGGAACAAATGGTACTTATGGATTATTATGGCAGCCCTGTCCGTGCTGTTGTTCCGGCTGGCTGTGACGCATCCCCGGGGAGAGCTGTTCTGGGCTAAGCTCAGATTTCGCATACCGGTTTTCGGACCTTTAATACATAAAGCCACCATTGCCAGGTTTGCCAGGACTTTATCAACCCTTTTAAACGGGGGCATTCCCGTTTTGCAAGCTTTGGATGCGGCAGGGGAGGCTACCGGCAATATCTTGATTACTAATGCGGTAAGTGATGCCAAGGAAAAAATCGAAGAGGGCCGTAGTTTAGCTCAACCCTTGGAGGAAAGCGGGCTGTTCCCGCCCATGGTCATCCAAATGGTGGCGGTAGGTGAAGAATCCGGTTCTTTGGTGATGCTGCTGCGACGGATTGCTGATTTCTTTGAAGAGGAAGTCAGTATTATGACCAAAGGATTAACCGCCATGATCGAGCCGCTGCTGCTGGTGTTCGTGGGCCTTACCGTGGGCGGCATGGTAATAGCTCTGTACCTGCCGATTTTCACTGCCGTCACGCAGACGGGAATGTAGGGGGGACCGGAATGGCAGAAGCGTCTTCGTCCAGGCATGAGGAATTGGAGGCTTTGGTGGCAGCTTACTGCGACGAACCTTCGGAGCTGTTGTTAAAGGACATTGTTGAGGCGGCGGCGGGTTTAATCGGTCATTTTGTCAGCCCGTTCTCTTACAGTCCTTGCCGGGAGGATCTCATGCAAGCGGGGTATGAAGGGCTCCTGAAAGCCTTGAGAAGGTTCAAGCCGGAACGGAAAGTGCGGTTTTCCACCTATGCCTCTTATTATATCAAAGGTGAAATAACCAGGGAACTGCAGCGGGGCTCGTCTTATGACCTGCCGCCCTGGCTGGCGGATATCCAGCGCCGGGTTTACCGGGTAACCGAAGAACTAACGCAATCCTTCCAGCGGGAACCGACACTGGGGGAGATTGCTGAGGCTGTGAACATCAAAGAAGAGGGAGTGGTCCAGGTTATGCTGGCAGGCACCGTCCCCTTGGAAGAGCTGGACCTGAACAGTATCAAAAGCCTTCGCTATGAGAGCTTCCGGTTACCCATTGAAGACCGGCTGTTGTTGCGGGAGGCATTGAGCAAACTCAGTGAAATACAACAAAAGGTAATCTACCTGATTTTTTATCACGATTTAACCCAGACCACCGTAGCCGAATTACTGGGCACTAACCAGAGGCGGGTTTCCAGGCTTTTGAAAAAGTCTCTGGAACAGTTGGCGGTGGAGTTACAGGGTTGAACAAAGGAGTGGCGGTATGGCGGCATTGTGGGGCAAAAGCGGGATAGTGGGCCTCGAATTCGACGAGGGTGCTATCAGAGGGGTGGAGATAGTCAAGAAAGGTTCCGTCCTGTCTGTGACAGCTTACGCTCAAGTAGCCGTTGGAGAGGACGCTATTAAAGAAGGGGTGATCCTGGATGAAGGGGCGGTAGCGGCTGCTTTGGAGGAGCTGTGGGCCAAAGGCACGTTTCGGAGCAGGGAAGTAGTCACCGGTGTTTCCAATCAAGGGGTGATCATCCGTTTTGCCAGGTTCCCTAAGGTTACGCCAAATCGCTTGGACAGCTTGATCCGGTTTCAGGCCCAGGAACACCTGCCGGTACCTTTGGATACCGTCTATTTGGATTACGATGTCATCGGTACTAGAAGCGATGGCGAACGGGAAATGCTGGAGATACTCCTGGTCGCAGGTCGGAAAGAGATGGTGCAAGGTTTCTTGCAGGTACTGACCATGGCCCGGTTAAGGCCCAAAGAAATCGAAGTGCTCCCCTTAACGTTGCTCCGCTTCCTAAAAAAAGAAGATGCGTCCCGGCAGGTGGTGGCGGCCATAGATATAGCCAGGGGTGTCAGCAACATGGTCATTGCCGATGCCGGCAAACCCCGCCTGGCCCGGATGATGGCCACGGGAATGGCTGCCGCCGAGCTGTTGGCGGCGGCCCGGGAAGAAGACACCGGAGCATCGGAAGTAAACCTGCACCGGGAGCAGTTTGCCAACAGCATCCAGGCCACCATTGGTTTTTACCAGTCCCATAAGGATGCCAGGCCGGTGGAAAAGATTTTCTTAAGCGGCATCGGGAGCCAAGTGACCGGTTTGGCGGAAAGGCTCGAGAGCATGTTGCGGTTACCGGTGAAACAAGTAAGGCCGGCGGAGGTTTTGGGCTTAAAACTCGGCGGCGGTCCCCATGAGGATTTCGTCAAGTTCGGTCTGGCCGCCGGGCTGGCATGTCGTGGTTGGGAGTGATGGATTTGGTTTCAATTAGTCTGCTGCCTCCCGAATTTAAACAGTTATCTGCTGTGCGTGAAAAACAGAGAAAGCTGTTGTTGGGCTTCGCCGTTATTTCTTTACTGTTATTGGCTGCAGTGGGCACTCTGGCTATCAACGTCAGGCTGGCTCAAGGTCAGCTGGAAACCCTGTCGGCTTACCGGCAGCTGGTGGAGAGCCAGCTGCAGGGACTGGTAGTTTATGAAGAGCCTTATGCTCAATTATCGGAATTGTACCGGGTCAAGGAGGAGATTATGGCCGGGCAGGTAGATTGGCCGGAGCTTCTGGTGGAACTCGGCCAACAGACACCGGAAGGGGTCTGGCTCACGGATTTTCGAGGCCAGGTAGGGAAAACAGGGGAAAACGGTTCGCCGGGCCAGTTGGTGTTAAGAGGGAAAGCCCTGGACCACCTGCTGGTCAGTCGTTACTTGGAAAAACTCCGCAGCATGCCTTTTCTCGCTGAGGTGCAGTGCCGGTTCTCTTTAGGCGCCAATGAATCCGAGGCACAATTTGAGATCCAGGCTGCGGTATCCACGGTACCCCGGGATGCATTTTAGGGAGGTCAAGGAATGAATCTGGAACAGATTAAAAGAACCATGTGGATTTCCACCGCTGCCTCAATGGTGATCATCGCCGCTTTGATCTTCGTCATTATCATGCAATTCCACCTGTGGCGCTCCCTGCAAGCGGACATCATCGTAGCGGAAGAACAACTGGTCCAGCTGGAGCAACGTTTGATGCGGCTCAGCCTGTTGAAAGAGAATCAAGCGGAACTGGCAAGGCAGTTGGCAGTCATGCAAAAAACACTGCCCGGTGAGATTTCCGAGCAAGATTTGCTCTTGGAAATGCAAAAAGCCGCTTTGCTGGCCGGTTGCCGGGTGTCAGAGTTCCGGTTCGGAGATCGGGTGTTTCATGAGCATTACACCGAGATACCTTTGGACTTATCCCTCGAAGGACGGTTTGCGAGCCTGGTGGCATTGCTGGACAACATTAACCGGGCGAGCAGGATTTACCGGGTCCGGGAACTCTCGATTCAGAGTAACGGCAACGACGGGCTAATCAGGGCTGATTTGCAAATTTCATCCTTTTATGTGGACTGAGATTAAGGAAGATGGTGGGGGGTCTTGTAATTGCGTCCGGAATTAGCCACAACCCATTTAGGTCGCTTTTTGGTGGAAACCGGCGAGATTACGATGGAGCAGTTGGAGATAGCTTTGCGAAAGCAGGAGGAATGGAAAGACCGGAAAATGTTTTTGGGGCAGGTGCTGGTAGAACTGGGATTCGCCACTGAAAGTGCCGTGGCTAGGGCGGTGGCGGCGCAGGCTGGGGTACCTTTTATCTCCTTGGAAGAGTATCCCATTGATGCGTCTGCTTGTAAATTGTTGGAGCCGGATGTGATCCGGCGTTACCAGGCCTTACCCATCGGTTTTGAAGATAATGCTTTGTTGGTGGCCATGGCCCAGCCAAGGAACATTATCGCTATTGAAGACTTGCGCCTCTTAACGGGCATGGAAATCCGTCCTGTGCTGGTGACCGATACGGAATTAATGATGCATATGGAGCGGCTGCTGCGTCCCCAGCTTGAGGTGGAAGACGTGGAAGAAGAGGAGACGGAGCCGGATATACTGGTGGCTTCCGAGGCTCAGGATAAACCGGCGGTCCGGCTGGCGAACATGATCATTGGGCAAGCGGTTCAGGCCAAAGCCAGCGACGTGCACATTGAGCCTTTAGAAAAGGGACTGAGGGTCCGGTTCCGCATCGACGGCGTCCTTCATGAGATCATGCATCCCCCGCGGCACCTGCATGCATCCCTGGTGTCCCGTATCAAAGTGATGGCCAATATGGATATCGCTGAACGGAGAATTCCCCAGGACGGCCGGGCCACCGTGAAGGTGGAGGATCGGATCGTAGATATCCGGGTGGCAACTCTCCCCACCCCTTACGGGGAGAAGGTTACTTTGCGGATTTTGGACCGGCAGTCAAAACTCATGACCTTGCAGGACCTGGGCTTTCCAGAAGACCAGGCCGGGAAATTCCAAGAAATGATCAACCTGCCCTACGGGATGATCCTGGTCACGGGACCCACCGGCAGCGGGAAAAGTACCACCTTGTACGCCATTTTAAATGCCCTGAACCAGGCCGACAAGCATATTATAACAATTGAAGATCCTGTGGAACGGCGACTGGATGGGGTCAATCAAATCCAGGTGAATGTACAGGCAGGCGTGACTTTTGCTACGGGTCTCCGGGCCATTTTGCGCA
>DULZ01000016.1 GCA_012840125.1 Clostridia bacterium
TAATTACAGTTACGGGTACCGTGGACAAGGTACGCCTGCCACTCTGGCCGCCCTGGGCAGGAAACTGGGATTCCGGGTGGAAATCGTCCCCCCCCAGACCGACGGGGAAGAGTTGATCTCCAGCACCGCTATTAGACAAGCCTTGACGGAAGGAAATGTTGAGAAAGCCAGGCGCTTTTTAGGCAGCTGGCCGGTTTTGGAAGGCACTGTAGCCGGCGGAGATGGCAGGGGTAGAACGCTGGGGTTTCCCACGGCTAATGTGGCGGTTCCCGGTTATATTCTTTTGCCGCGCACCGGTGTTTATGCTGCCAAGTGCTGCGTGGGAGAAGAGAGTTTTCTGGCGGTAGTCAATATCGGCCGCAAGCCTACGTTTAAACAGGAACCGTCCCCGGTGGTGGAAGCGCATCTTTTGGATTTCAGCGGCGATTTATACGGGCGGAAGCTGGAAGTTCATTTGTTTAAATATTTGCGAAGTGAAATGAGATTTAAGCATGCAGACGAACTTAAACAACAAATTGCCCGGGACATCGATAGGGCCCGGTTGGTGGCAAGGACCTTGTAATTGTTTCCAGTACTAGTTACGCCGGCTCACCAATATGATTAAGTACCTGAACTAACCTGTCATGGGAAGGAGAGGGTACTGGTGCTGCCGGTCCGGGATGATGATCATCAACAGCTGTCTGATTACAGCAACACTGTTGCCAGCATTTGCTTGAGTGAGACCTTCCTTTCATTAAAGAAGGAACTGGAAAGACACTACCGCGGGTCTGACCCTGAAGACATGACCTTTTCCCGCTTAGCCTTCCAAGATGCCCTGTATACGCTGATGGCGGAAGAAGAGTTGGATTTTGGCAAACCCCTGGCTGTTGTAGGCAAGGGGTGATTTGATGCGGGTGCTGGTCACGGAACATGCCAAGAAAAGGCTGCGGGATATGCGGCAGGAGAACATATCTCTGGAAGATATCATCCAGGCGGCACAAAAGATACCGGGTCATATACCGACGGCCACCCGTTTCCGGGGTTTCTTTTCTCAGCAAGGCCGCATGTTTGATATTGTGGCCAAAGACATCCCCGCCGGTAGATTAGTGATTACCGTCATCGGGAAATAAACTTTTTCAACAAAATTGTTTGCTTCCTGATAAAGGATTTTGTATAATTACTAATGGCATACAACCTCAGCGAGGTTATACGAAGCTCCGGCGTTTGACTTGGCTGAAGGGGATACTGACAAAAGGAGGTGAGGACCGTGGCCTTACAAAGTGCAGAGAAAAAAGCAATCATTGAGGAATTCAAGCTCCACGAGAATGACACCGGTTCACCGGAAGTCCAGATTGCCATTCTCACGAAACGGATTGAGCAATTGACGGAGCACTTGAAGCAGCACAAAAAAGACCATCATTCCAGAAGAGGTCTGCTCAAGATGGTAGGTCAACGGCGCGGTTTGTTGAATTACCTGTACAAGACGGACATTGAGCGTTACCGTCAGGTGATTACAAAACTAGGCTTAAGAAGATAAGAGCGTTTTTGCGCTCTTTCTTTTATGGGCCTGCTAAAGTATTTTTTTTATACCGGAGAGGAAATAATAGCTAATGCGGAGAATGTCTATTAAGTTTGGTTAATATCACTAGGTAGGAGGTAACAGGGATTTGAGTGTAAGCTCAACTAGCTATCTTGAACGCAGTATTGATTTTCACGGTCGTAAATTAACCCTGGAAACCGGTCGCTTGGCCAAGCAGGCTAACGGGTCCGTGTTAATTCGTTACGGGGATACAGTGGTGCTTTGTACCGCTACCGCCTCTAAAGAGCCCAGGGAAGGCATCGATTTCTTTCCCTTGACTGTAGATTACGAGGAACGCTTGTATGCGGTAGGAAAGATTCCCGGTGGTTTTATCAAGCGAGAAGGGCGTCCCAGTGAAAAAGCCATCTTGTCAGCTCGTTTGATTGACCGGCCCATCCGCCCCTTATTTCCTAAAGGTTACCGCAACGATGTGCATATCGTAGCCACGGTCTTATCAGTGGATCAGGATAACCCGCCGGATGTAACGGCCATGGTGGGTGTCTCCACAGCCCTGGCGGTATCGGATATACCTTTTTATACACCTACGGCAGCGGTACTGGTGGGGCTGGTTGATGGACAACTTGTCATCAATCCAACCCTGGAGCAAATGGAGAAAAGCGCCTTGCACCTGGTGGTGGCCGGCACCAAGGATGCCATCATGATGGTGGAAGCCGGTGCGGACGAGGTGCCGGAGGACGTAGTATTGGATGGCATTATGCTTGCCCATGAAAGCATCAAAACCCTGATTGATTTTATTGAAGATTTCGTTTCCGAGGCCCACCGGATGGGTTTAGCCAAGGAGAAACTCCAAGTGGAACCTCCTGTTACACCGGAGATCTTTGATCAAGCATTTCGCAGTTTAGCGGAGATTGAGTTGGAAAAAGCTATCCGGCAGTGTGCTGCGGAGCAGAAGAAGAAACTGGACCGGGAGGCCTTTATCGCTCAGGTCAGGGACGGGATTATGGAGGAATTTGCGGCCCAACACCCGGAGCTGGAAGAGCAATATCCGGACTATGTTGCTTACTGTCAAAAAGTTTTGGATGAGCTGGAGAAAAGCATCATGCGCCGCATGATCCTGTCGGAAAACCTGAGAATAGACGGGCGGAAAACCGACGAGATCAGGCCTATTACTTGCGAAGTAGGCATCCTGCCCAGAACCCATGGTACCGGCCTGTTCACCAGAGGAGAAACGCAAGTTTTGACGGTGGCAACCCTGGGCGCCGTGGGTGATGAACAGATCCTGGACGGCCTTGAGGTGGAAGAATCAAAACGTTACATGCACCATTATAACTTCCCGCCTTACAGTGTGGGCGAAGCTAGGCCCATGCGCGGCCCGGGCCGGAGAGAAATCGGTCACGGTGCGCTGGCGGAAAGGGCTTTGGAGGCTGTGCTGCCCGGTGAAGATGATTTTCCGTATACTATCCGCCTGGTGTCAGAGGTAGTGGGTTCCAACGGTTCCACTTCCATGGGCAGTGTGTGCGGCAGCACTCTGGCTCTCATGGATGCCGGTGTACCCATCAAGCGCCCGGTGGCGGGTGTAGCCATGGGACTCATCAAGGATGACGCGGTGGCAGTATTAACCGATATTCAAGGTATTGAAGATGCCCTGGGAGATATGGACTTTAAAGTGGCGGGTACTACGGAAGGTATCACTGCTCTCCAAATGGATATCAAAGTGCCCGGCATCACCAGGGAGATTTTGCAACAAGCTTTGGAGCAAGCGCGGCAAGGCAGGCTGTATATTTTGAACAAAATGCTGGCCGTTATTCCGGCGCCGAGACCGGAACTGTCTCCCTATGCACCGCGGATTATCCAAACGATGGTGGATCCTGATAAAATCAGGGATATCATCGGGCCTGGCGGCAAGATCATTAAGAAGATCATTGAAGAAACAGGCGTGGAAATCGATATTGAAGATAACGGAAGGGTACTGATTGCATCTCCTAACGGGGAAGCCGGTGAAAAAGCCTTAAAGATTATTGACAGCCTGACGAGAGATGTGGAAATCGGGCAGATTTACGTGGGTAGGGTCACCAGGGTGACGGAATTCGGTGCTTTTGTGGAAGTAATTCCGGGAGTGTTGGGTTTACCCGGTAAGGAAGGATTAGTCCACATTTCTCAATTATCGGAATCCAGAGTTGCCAAAGTGGAAGATGAAGTGCGTGCCGGTGACGAGATCCTGGTGAAAGCCATCGGTTTCGATCATCAAGGCCGTTTGAAGCTTTCCCGCAAGGAAGTGCTAAAGCAGCAAAAGCCCAAGAAAAAACCGTAAACTTCGTGTTTATGGTTTTTTTTATGCATATCCAAGCCCAGCCTTTCATATATTTTCCTGAAACATGAAAACTCTTTGAAGGAGTGGACCTGGATGAGAATCTATTTTTGGAGCTACCGGCAGCTTTTTTGGCTGGGCATGTTCGCCTGCGTTGTTATCGCGCTGGGAATTTTTGTTAACGATTTGTTCCGTACCGATGTGGAAGTGGTATCTGATCAAAGCATACCCCAGCCTATCTATCGAGGTAACGAAAACGAGCCTAAAATTGCCTTAACTTTCAACGTGGATTGGGGTGAAGAATATATTCCGGGTATTCTAAATGTTTTGGACGCCTATCAAGCCAAAGCCACCTTTTTTGTTACCGGCCGCTGGGCCAAGAAATTCCCTGAGTTGACCATGGAGATAGCCAAACGGGGACATGAAATCGGCAATCACGGGTATTCCCATCCCCATCCTGACAAAATAAGCAAGGAAAAGAATCAGGAAGAGATCAAGGCGGCGGAAAAAGTCATCCTGGAGATTGCTAATGTTAAAACCAACCTGTTTGCCCCTCCTTATGGGGAGCATGGCGCTCATGTATTACAAGGGGCAGCTGAGTTAGGTTATCAAACGATTCTGTGGACGGTGGACACGGTAGACTGGGATCAAGGGCGCACGGTGGAGATGATCCAGACTAAGGTCATTGATAAGGCGGAAAACGGGGCCATCGTATTAATGCATCCCACGGACCGGACATTAAAAGCTTTATCTACCGTACTTAAGGCTTTAAGAGATAGAGGATATGAGTGCGTGACCGTTTCGGAGGTTTTATCGTTCTCACAGCAATAATCTAGGGGGACCTGTGCCATACTAACAAGGTGAACTTCAGTGATCAACATGGAGAAAGGTTATGGCACATGGTGAAAATGCTAGGCATCCTGTGGTACCTCTTCTGGTTGATGGTCCTTGGTCCGGCCAGGGCAGAAGCCCAGCCGCAAGTATCGGCCGCCAGTTACTTATTGATGGAAAGTCAAACCGGGCAAGTGCTGCTGGCACACCGGGGGGAAGAAAAGCGACCTCCGGCCAGCACCACCAAGATTCTTACCTGTATTACAGCTATGGACTTAGCCGACCCGGATGAGCTGGTATCGGTTAGTGCCAACGCGGACCGGGTAGGAGATGCGACCATATACTTGTCAACGGGAGAAATCTTTGATTTGCGGAGTCTCCTGCAGGGAGCTTTAATCAAGTCAGGTAACGATGCCGCCGTAGCCATTGCCGAACAGGTGGCAGGGGACGAGCACCTGTTCATGGATCTGGCCAACCGTAAGGCCAGGATTCTAGGAGCTGTGAATACGGAATTCTATAACCCCCATGGTTTGCCCCATCCAAAGCATGTGACTACCGCCTATGATCTTGCCCTCATCACTCGTTACGCTATGGGAAATGAGGATTTTGCCGCCATGGTAGGAACGAAGGAGACAGTCATTATGTCTTTGGATGGGCGGCGTAAGGTCTACCTGGTCAATACCAACAAGCTGCTCTGGAACAACCCGGAAGTGACCGGGGTCAAAACAGGCACGACCAACAAAGCGGGCATGTGCCTGGTGAGTGCTGCCGCAAAAGACGGCAGGGAGTTGATCGCTGTTGTACTGAAAAGCCGGGATCGGTATGCTGATGCTGAGAGGCTGCTGAATTGGGGTTTTGAGGAGTTTGCGTTGCAAAGTCTAAACGAAGTGTTGGGCATTTTAGTGTTGGACGTAGCCGGAGGAGCTCCGGCTTGCGTGACGGCCAGACCGTCCTACGATGCAGCCTGGTCCGTACCCAAGCACCAGCGCCTGGAGATCCAGGTGGAACTGACCGGGCCCTTGCAGGCGCCTATCCGCCGGGGGGAAACGGTGGGAACGGTAACCGTCAGTCTGGCAGGCAAAGAACTGGAAACCGTACCTCTGGTAGCCGGGGAAGATGTTCTTTCTCACCGGCCGAAGAGGTTTTGGCTCTTTAAGAACTAGGACATTGTTCCTAGTTTTTTTGCGACAACCTCTGCCGGATTCAGCAGGATTTTGACAAGATGGAGGGAATAAAGAATCTCCGAGGACAAGGAGGCTCACTTTATGTACCAGAAATGTGTATTACCGAACGGAGTGCGGGTGGTAGCGGAGAGTATTCCCCATGCTTATTCGGCAGTGATCGGAATTTGGATTAGAACAGGATCCCGCAATGAAGAGGACAGCAACCGGGGGGTTTCCCATTTTATAGAACACCTGCTCTTTAAAGGAACGACCAACAGGACTGCCAAACAAATTGCCGAAGCATTGGAGGCCGTCGGGGGAACCCTCAATGCTTTTACGGCTAAAGAATATACCTGCTTTTATGCTAAAGTATTGGCTAAACACCTGGACTTGGCCGTCGATTTGCTCAGCGACATGTTTTTTAATTCCTTGTTTACCGACGAGGATATAGACAAGGAACGCAATGTAGTGCTGGAAGAAATCAAAATGTACGAAGATACCCCTGACGAATTGATCCATGATTTGTTCGCGGCGAATGTCTGGCAGCACCACCCTTTGGGATATCCCGTATTAGGGACCGTTGCATCCGTGCAAGGAATCGACCGCCAGGCGGTGTTGAAGTATTTTGAGAGCAACTATACTCCCCATAATACCGTGATTGCCGTAGCCGGCAATATTGACTGTGAGGAAGTATTCCGGAAATTGGAAAGAGTATTCGGCAGTTGGTCGCCCGGGTCAGCAAAGATGCGAGGTTATCTGGCGCCGGTGCCCAAGGCGGGGGAAGCGTTTTACGAAAAAGATACGGAACAAGTGCATTTGTGTTTGGGAACCCCCAGTATTTCCCAGGACGATGAACGCATTTATACCATGATCATTTTAAACAGTATTTTGGGGGGCGGTCTGAGTTCGAGGTTATTTCAGAGTATTAGGGAAAATCGGGGCTTGGTCTATTCGATCTACTCCTATCATTGTTCCTACGTAGACGCAGGACTGTTTTCCATCTACGCCGGCACCAGTCGCCACAATGCCCCGGAAGTAGTAGGCCTCATTCTCAAAGAGCTCAATGAAGTGAGAAAGAATGGTATTGCCGCCGGTGAGCTTGACAAAGCCAAAGAGCAGATCAAAGGAAGCCTGATGCTGTCCATGGAAAGCATCAGTAACCGGATGAGCCGGTTGGGCCGCAGTGAGATCTGCTACAACCGGATAATTACTACTGACGAGATCATCCGAGGCGTATCGGAAGTATCACTGGAGCAGGTGCAGAAACTAGCTGAAGGTCTATTCCGGGAGAATCGATTCAGTTTAACGATGATTGGGCCGGAAAAACTGTCTGTAGATTTGTCCCAGTTAATTTCGGAAACGTTTGCATAAGGAGAGAGCGTATTGGGCAGGTATTTTGCTGTCATCAACGACTACAAAGATAAGGAGCTTAGTTTACCCCAGCGGAAAACCAGGTGGAGTGCCGGGTATGACCTGGCAGCGGCGGAAGAAGTGACTATCCCGGCGGGAGCAGTGGCGGTGGTTCCCACCGGGTTAAAGGCATATATGGAAGCGGACGAAGTGTTAATGCTGCATATCAGGAGTAGCCTGGCCCTTAAGCAAGGGCTGGTGCTGGCCAATGGAACGGGCATTATTGATGCGGATTACGTGGACAACCCTGACAATGAAGGACATATTCTCTTGGCCGTCTACAACCGTTCCCGAGACCCGGTCACCATCAGGAAAGGGGAGCGGGTGGCACAAGGGATCTTTGTGAAATACTTGTGCACGGATGATGACTGCCCCGGGGGAGATCGCCTCGGTGGATTCGGCAGTACCGGCGAAACCTGAGTTCCCATGGACCGGCGGTCTCCCAGCCCCGGTTCTTAATACCGCCCTGTTTAGGAACAATTAACTCCGGGTGAATACCTGGAGTTTTTTGCATATTTGGGCCAAGCTCGTCATAGGCTGGTACAGGGGTGACAGCAGGCATGCTCGGTAAGCTGTTATTACTGGTTTTCATTTTTGCCGCCCTTGGTTTGTCCGTGCGCCAGCGCATGGTCTTTTTGAAACGGCGAAATCAGTATGACCAATTGCCGGATGCGCCCATCAGCACTTTCTTGTCCGAGGCCTTAGCCCAGCTGGTGGGTGTAGCCGGCGGACTGTACTTGTCTTTGATTATGCTCGTGTCATTTTTGGAGCTGGAGCTTCCTAACCGGATTACGGTGCTGGGATTAACGATGCAGCCTTTGGCTTTAATAGCTTTGACCCTGGCCGTTTTGCAACCTTTAGTTAAATCAGTAATTGATAAAATGATGAGGTGAACTGAGGAATGAGATTAAGTGAATTTGCCGGAAAGGAAATCATCAACATCTTTGACGGTGCGCGTTTGGGAACCGTAAGCGAATCCGACTTGATTATTGATGGTGATACAGGTACCGTAGAATCCATTGTGGTGCCTGGCCGGTTTCCTTTCTTTACCTGGAGAGGGCGCCAGAATTTCCTGGTGATCCCCTGGCATGCCGTCCGGAAAATCGGTGAACAGATTATTGTGGTCGACTTGGAATTAGGGGGAAGACGCAAATTGAATTCATAAAGTATATCCTTGACAAACGGAAATAGACATGCTAAATTAATAGAAAACTTCATAAATCGCCTCATCTTGACATTGATGGGGTAGAGGCGCGGAGGGTCAAGAGTAGTACCGGGGAACCGGAAGTTATGATCCGGTATGAAAGGGGCATCCGCCGAAGTGCTGAGCTTCCAAGGGCTTAGCGCTGGGCCTGCATTGAACAAGTGCAGGACTGTCACCGGGAAATAGCCTGGTTTTCCGGTGGAGCACTATCTCATAACAGGATGGATGGGTTGTAATAGAGTGGTTATAGCCTGGGTTACGCACATCCAGGTTTTTTTTGTTAAAGGAGTGAAATCATAATGGAAAACAAGCTCCTCAAAGTGGCCGTGTCCGGTGCCTGCGGTAAAGTGGGAAGGGAAATGGTTAGAGCAGTGGTAAACGCCCCCGACTTGCATTTAGTAGGCGCTATGGACTTGGTTCATCAAGGCAAAGATATTGGACAAGTTATAGGTCTGGGGCCCCAGTTTGTGACCGTGACCGGTTCGCTGGAAGAGGTCTTTAGCCAAGAGCCTGACGTGATCATTGATTTCACCAACGCCAAGGCTGCTTTTGCACTGATTACCGCTGCCGTGGCGAGAGGCATTGCCGTGGTGTCAGGCACTACCGGATTGTCGCCGCAGCAATTGGAAGAAATCCGCCGGTTGTGTGACCAACACCGGGTCGGTGCCGTATTGGCTCCCAATTTTGCTTTAGGTGCAGTGTTGATGATGAAGCTGAGCCAAGAAGTGGCCAAATGGTTTCCGGATGCGGAGATCATCGAACTGCATAATCCCCATAAGTTGGATGCCCCCTCGGGGACGGCTTTGCGTACAGCTGACTTGATCCGGGCCCAGTGGGAAGCCCATGGGATGGAAAAGGCAGCTTCGGCCGGTACGGAACATCCGGCAAGAGGAGACCGAACCCGCGGCTTACCTATTCACAGCGTGCGGCTGCCGGGGGTGGTAGCCCATCAAGAGGTTATTTTCGGTGGTTTAGGTCAAACCTTGATTATTAGACACGACTCTTATACCAGGGAATCCTTTGTACCCGGAGTCATGCTTGCCGTTAGAAAGGTGAAGGAACTGAAAGGAGTGGTCTACGGCCTGGAAAACCTTATCTTTTGATTTCTTGTAGCTTGCCGGTACCGGAACCTCTCCTTCCGGATCTCATATATTATTAATAGTCCATCAGAGGTCTGGGAGGGGTTAGTAGTGATGAAGAAATCGTTGGCAGGGCGTACCGTGGCCATTGTCGGCGGTGACCGGCGCGAACTGGTTTTGATGGAAGAACTTGTTCGCCTGGGAGCTGAAGTGGCCGTGGCTGGTTTTGAGCAGGTTTCGTCACTGCCGGCAGGACTGGAGCATTGGGAACTGCGCAGGGCTTTGGCTGTTGCAGATGCCGTTATTCTCCCCATGCCCGGGGTCAATGAGGAAGGAGTAGTGAAAGCTGAGTTTGCTGCATCTCCCCTGGTGCTGCAAACGGAGGAATTCAACCTCATCAAACCGGGCGCGCCTGTTTTGGTAGGCATTGCCAGCAGGTATCTCCGGTGGCAAGCCCGGCAGCGGGGGCTCAAGCTGGTAGAAACAGCAGAACTGGACGAGATAGCCATCTACAACTCCATTCCCACCGCTGAAGGGGCCATTGAAGTTGCGATGCGCAACACATCCTTTACATTACACGGGTCCCAGGTGCTCATCTGCGGTTTTGGCAGGGTAGGAATGACACTGGCCCGCATGTTAAAAGGGATAGGCGCCCGGGTCCATGTGCTGGGAAGAAAAGCGGCAGACTTGGCGCGTGGGGAAGAGCAAGGATATCATGTTTATGATTATCAAACGGTGTTTCCGGTACTGGACAGGGTTCAGGTACTGTTTAACACGGTTCCCCAGGTGGTCCTGACAGAGCTGTACCTGCAGCAACTGCAGCCCGGTACGCTGCTGATTGAGCTTGCTTCCGCGCCGGGAGGTATCGATGTGCCCGCGGCGGAAAGATTAGGGCTGCAAGTCATTAAAGCCATGGGGCTGCCGGGGAAGGTAGCACCCTTGACAGCCGGTAGAGTTTTGAGCCAGACCTATCCTAAATTGCTGCTGGAGCAATGGGGCCTGTTCGGCGAGGAGGTGGCTCAATGAGGCTGGCTGGCGTGAAAATCGGGGTAGCGATTACCGGTTCCCACTGTACGTTGGCTAAAGTCTTGCGGCAGGTTCAGACTCTGGTTGAAGAAGGGGCAACGGTATACCCCATTGTCAGTGACGTGGTGGCGGAAACCGACACCAGGTTCGGTCAGGCCCGGGAGTGGCTGGACAGGTTGAAAGACATCACCGGGCAGGAAGCGATTAAAACCATTGTAGATGCGGAACCCATCGGTCCCCAGAGTTTGCTGGACGTGATCCTGGTAGCGCCTTGTACGGGCAATACCCTGGCCAAACTTGCCAATGGGATTACCGACAGCCCGGTGTTAATGGCGATTAAAGCCCATTTGCGTAATCAAAAGCCCGTGGTGATCGCTATTTCAACCAACGATGCTTTAGGTATGAATGCCAAGAATTTAGGACTGCTGCTCAATGCCAAGCATATTTTCTTCGTGCCTTTCGGGCAGGACAGTCCGTTGACCAAGCCGCAGTCCCTTGTGGCCCATATGGAGCAAATTGTGGATACAATTTTGGCAGCTCTACAAGGAAAACAGATTCAACCCCTATTGGTGGAACATAGACGGTGATGCTGGGCAGAGCCTTTGGGGGTGCGGATCAAGACGAGGAGGGTCCTGGATTGAAACAATACAGTGTTGCCTTAGTAGGAACCGGTGCAGTAGGTTCGACGATTTTGGAAATACTCGAGGAAAGGAATTTCCCGGTTAAGTCTTTGAAACTGTTGGCCACCAGCCGTTCCGCCGGCAAGAAGGTGGAGTTCAAGGGTCAGGCTTACGAAATTGAAGAGACCACGGCTGACTCTTTCAACGGCATGGACCTGGTGTTTTTTGCCGGGGGCAAGGCCAGCCAGTTGTTTGCCAAAGAGGCGGTGGCCAGGGGCGCAGTAGTGATTGATAACGGCAGTACCTTTCGCCTGGACCCGGAGGTCCCGTTAGTGGTGCCGGAGGTTAATCCCGAAGATGTGAAAAAACATAAAGGCATTATTGCCAATCCCAACTGCTCCACGATCATCATGGTGGTAGCTTTGAAGCCTCTTTACGATGCAGCAGGGATTAAGAGAGTAATCGTCTCCACTTACCAGGCCGTATCAGGGGCAGGGCAGGAGGCCATGGATGAGCTGCTACAACAAACAGAAGCCCTGGCAGCCGGGCGGGAAGTTACCCCCAAGGCTTTCCCTTACCAGATTGCTTATAACTTGATACCTCATATTGATGTTTTTATGGACAACGGTTATACCAGGGAAGAAATGAAGATGGTGCATGAAACCAGGAAAATGCTGCATGATGACCAACTGGCTATCTCTGCGACCACAGTCCGGGTACCGGTATTGCGGAGCCATTCAGAAGCTGTTACTGTCGAGACGGAAAAGAAATTAACGGCTGCGGAAGCGAGGGAAATCCTGGCCAAGGCACCCGGTATAGTGGTCACGGACGATCCGGCGGAATTGAAATACCCGATGCCGATCATGGCTTCTCACCGGGATGAGGTATTTGTCGGGCGGATCAGGGAAGACCTTGCCATTGAGAACGGGCTGAGCATGTTTGTAGTGGCGGACCAGCTGCGTAAAGGAGCGGCTACTAATGCAGTTCAAATTGCGGAGCTGCTAATTGATTACAATTTGATTTGAAGGCGGCGGGGGTGAGCATGCATATGTTAAAGGATTTTGGGCAGCTGTTGACGGCGATGGTAACTCCCTTTGATGCCAGTGGGAAAGTGGATTTGGGAGCTGCCAAGGAATTGGCTTTGATGCTGGTGGATTCCGGCAGCGATGGTGTGGTGGTGGCCGGAACAACCGGGGAAAGCCCGGTTATACCGGAAGAGGACAAGATTCGCCTGTTTCGTGCCGTGAAAGAAGCGGTAGGAGATAGAGCCACTGTGATTGCCAATACCGGCAATTATAATACTGAGGAGAGTATTGCACTGTCACTAAAAGCTCAAGAAATAGGCGTAGATGGGGTCATGCTGGTGGTACCCTACTATAACCGCCCCAATCAAGAGGGTCTGTACCGGCATTTTGAGGCTATTGCCTCATCGATTGAATTACCGGTGTTGTTATATAATGTGCCTTCCAGAACCGGCCGTAACCTGGCACCGGAAACGGTGAAAAGACTGGCGGAAATGGAGAACATTATTGCATTAAAAGAAGCTGCCGGGGATATGGATCAGGTTTCCCAGCTTAAGAATGTTGTCCCTGAGGATTTCTTGATTTACAGCGGCGATGATTCCCTCACGTTACCTATGCTGGCCCTGGGCGCCCACGGGGTGGTGAGTGTCGCCGGCCACCTGGTAGGTAGGAGACTTAAAGACATGATTCTTGCTTTTAAGGAAGGAAAAGTAAAGACTGCCCAGTCCATTCATGCCGAGCTGTTTCCACTGATGCGAGCCATGTTCCTGACCACGAACCCGGTACCTGTCAAAACGGCGCTGAAACTCATGGGATATCCGGTGGGAGAAGTCAAGCTGCCGCTAGTGCCTTTAACGGAGCCGGAAGTCAGCAAGTTAAAAGCGGTATTGGGCCAGTATAATCTGTTGTCTTAGTGATGTCTGCACGATAGGGCTCGACGTCGAATGTCGAGCTTTTTATTTTAATGGGGAATTAACCATCCCGGGAGTGGCAACACTATGAATAAAGAAAAGTCGCAATTTGGTCGCAGGTGACGGAAGGGAGACCTTGAGATAACTTACAGTATCTAGTATAATTTAAATCGGAGGTCTGGTTCGGCATTATATTCCTTTAGCTGCTGACGAGTGCTTTAAGCACTTTGTTTTTTTGTGATCCAACAAATGGACCGGAAAGCGGGTTAAGTTTCTTGGCTGGTCGGAGAGCCAAATTTTCTTTTTTTGTACGGACGTCGCGGATTTTTACGGAGGTGTGTGTATGGCAGAAAGTGAACAAAAGGTGAGCATAATCCCCTTAGGCGGTCTGGGGGAAATTGGCAAGAACATGACCGTGGTGCGTTATCAGAATGCAATGATCGTGATTGACTGCGGCTTAAGCTTTCCGGAGGATGAAATGTTGGGGATCGATATGGTCATCCCGGATATCACCTATTTGCTGGAAAACAGGAAAATGATTAAAGCAATTTTGTTAACCCATGGCCACGAGGACCATATCGGCGCTTTACCATATGTGCTGCGGGAGTTGAACGTGCCGGTGTACGGCACCAAGCTGACCCTGGCACTTGTACAAGGCAAGTTAAAGGAATACGGCTTGCTAGGCAGTGTGAAACTGCAGCAAGTTAAGCCGAGGGACCAGATTCGGATCGGGCCTTTTCACGTGGAATTTATCAAAGTCAGCCACAGTATCCCGGATTCCGTCGGACTGGCGATCCACACGCCGGTAGGCACAATTGTACACACCGGGGATTTCAAATTTGATCAGACCCCGGTAGACGGGGAAGTGACCGATTTCGCCAAATTCGCCATGCTGGGGGAAAAAGGTGTCTTAGTACTGTTAAGTGACAGCACTAACGTGGAGAGACCGGGCTACACCTTGTCAGAGAAAAGCGTCGGCACCACCCTCATTGATATCTTTCACCAGTCCAGAGAAAGGATCATTGTGGCCAGTTTTGCTTCCAACATCCACCGCTTGCAGCAGATTATCTCCACGGCCCATCAATTCGGGCGAAAGGTAGCTGTGGCCGGCCGGAGCATGATCAATGTCATAAACATTGCTTCTGAGAACGGCTATCTCGATATCCCGAAGGATACGTTGATTGATTTGGATGAAGTGGGTAACCTGCCCAAAGAAAAGACGGTTATTTTGACGACAGGCAGCCAGGGAGAACCCATGTCTGCTTTGACGCGCATGGCCATGTCGGATCATCGCCGGGTGGAAATTATGAACGGTGATACAGTGGTTATCTCAGCCACACCCATTCCCGGCAATGAGAAAATGGTGGCCAGAACCGTCGACAACCTGTTTAAGCAAGGGGCGGATGTGATCCATGAACGGGTTTCCGGTATTCACGTTTCCGGACACGCCAGCCAAGAAGAACTGAAAATGATGATCAACCTGGTCAAACCTAAGTTTTTTGTGCCGGTGCACGGTGAATACCGCATGCTGGTTAAACACGCCCGGTTAGCCCGTGAACTGGGCATTCCCGAGGAAAACATTTTTGTAGCCGAGAATGGGCACGTACTGGAGTTTACCAGGGAGAAGGGAACTGTCGCAGGTAGAGTGACGGCCGGCCAAATCCTGGTGGACGGACTGGGTGTCGGGGATGTGGGCAACATCGTTTTGCGAGACCGGAAACAATTGTCCCAGGACGGCATCTTGATCGTGGTGGTTACCTTGAGCAAGGACAGTGGTACGGTGGTGGCAGGGCCGGACATTGTTTCCAGGGGCTTTGTTTATGTCAGGGAATCGGAAGAGCTGTTGGAGGAAGCCAAAGAAAAAGTCAGGGGAGCTCTGGATAAATGCCGGGAAAAGAGAATCACCGAATGGTCCGCCATTAAATCCAATGTCCGGGATACGTTAGGCAAGTTCTTGTACGACAAAACCAGAAGGCGCCCGATGATCCTCCCAATTATCATGGAAGTATGAAAAAGGCCTGTGCTCAGGCCTTTTTTGCATTGTTTCGGCAGGGATGACTCATACTATACAAGAGATGAAATTAACGGCGGGAGGAAGAAGATTTTGTGTAAACGAACCGTGGATTGCACAAAAACAATCGAGTCTTCGTCAAAAGCTGTGACCGAATCCACTCAAAACCAAACGGCGCAGGAATTGGAGGCCTTGAAAGAAGTAGGGCAGTTGGATTTGCCCAAACCAAAGTCGTCTATTCACACTCTAACCATTGTAGGGCAGATCGAGGGGCATGTGGTAATGCCCCCGCAGAATAAGACCACTAAGTATGAGCATTTGCTGCCCCAACTGGTGGCCTTGGAGCAAGATCCTGATGTGAAAGGGGTTTTAATCATTATTAATACCGTGGGAGGAGATGTGGAGGCAGGGCTTGCCATTGCTGAGTTAATTGTCAGCATGTCTAAACCCACGGTTTCCATTGTTTTGGGCGGTGGACACAGCATTGGGGTGCCCATTGCCGTGGCGGCCGACTACTCCTTCATTGCGGAGACGGCCACCATGACAATCCACCCGATCCGCATGTCCGGACTGGTAATTGGGGTGCCGCAGACTTATGAGTATTTGGACAAAATGCAGGAGCGGGTGGTCAAGTTTGTGGCCAAGCATGCCAAAATCAGTGAAGAGGAGTTTAAGAAGTTGATGCTTCAGACCGGGGAACTGGCCATGGATATCGGCACCGTGCTGGTAGGCAAGCAGGCTGTGGATGTACAGCTTATTGATGAAGTAGGAGGCTTGTCCCAGGCGCTGGCTAAGCTGAAGGACCTGATCCGGCAGCGGGAGGCTCAGGGAGGTGGGGCTTAGTGATTATCTATTCTGTGATGCCGCCCGAGTGGAAATTGGCAGGCTTTGATGATCAATCCCACCGGTTCTATGAAGTGATTGACGGGATTCAAGTAGAACTGGCGCCGGTAGGGGAAAATACCGTGCAGGTCGCCCGGGTGATCAGTACGAACCCCCAGGATTTCCTTCATCCTCAAGTACAGCCGGGACAAGTCTTTCGCTATGCTTGGAAAAGAGCGCCGCAGGAAAACACCTAAGGGACATCCTAGGTGTTTTTTTGCAAGCAGGAAAATATGTTTTTATTATCTTGGGACAAGAAAGTCTTGTGTGATATAATAACTTGGGTGTGTTTGTTTTTATCAAGGATATCAAAACCGAGGGAGAGGTCGCGATTGTTACAAATGATATTGGCATTGAGCGGCGGACTGGCCTTGTTTCTTTACGGCATGCAGGGCATGGCCAACGGGCTGCAAAAAGCGGCCGGAGACCGGATGCGGCGGATTCTGGAAGTACTGACGGGTACTCCCGTCCTAGGGGTGCTCGTGGGAGCTTTTGTTACCGCGCTGATCCAGAGCAGTAGTGCCACTACCGTCATGGTGGTGGGTTTTGTTAATGCCGGTTTAATGAGTTTGAGCCAGGCTGTGGGCGTAATCATGGGGGCCAACATCGGCACCACGGTGACGGCTCAAATAGTGGCCTTTAAGATTTCCCAGTTTATCTTACCGATTATTGCCTTGGGCTGGGCCATTAATTTCTTTGGTAAAAGTAAGAGTACCAAGTATCTGGGTCAAGTTCTGTTCGGATTTGGAGTTCTGATGTTGGGTATGGATACCATGTCCAAGGCTATGGCACCCCTCAGCCAGAACGAAGGTTTCATCAGTGCCATGCATAGTTTTCAGGACCATCCCCTGCTGGCCCTGGTGGTTGGGGCCGTTCTTACGGCCTTAATCCAGTCCAGCAGCGCCGCGATCGGTATCCTGATTGCCCTGGCCAGTCAAGGATTAGTTTCGCTGGAGGCCGCATTGCCTGTCTTACTGGGATGTAATGTCGGAACATGTATTACGGCTGTGCTGGCCAGTTTTGGCGCCAACCTGGCAGCCAAGCGGGCCGCCCTGGCCCATGTGCTGTTCAATGTGATTGGTAGCATTATTTTTTTAGTGCTTCTAAACCAGTATTCAAACGTGGTCCGTCTGTTTCCCGGCACCATTGAACGGCAAATCGCCAACGCTCACACCTTATTCAACGTCATTAATACCGTTATCTTCCTGCCTTTCGTGAGCCGGTTTGTGGGCCTGGTGGTGAAAATAGTGCCGGGCAAAGAGGAAATCCTGGTCAGGGGTCCGCTGTACTTGGACGATAGAATGGTGAAAACACCTGCTATTGCTTTGTCGCTGGCCACGAAGGAAATTGTCAGGATGGCTAATTTGGCTCACCAGATGGTGCTGGAGGCTATGGAATCATTCTTACGGCGAGATGAGCATAAAGCTCAGTGGGTGTA